>JBEKFS010000006.1:0-42131 GCA_050013195.1 Occallatibacter sp. | reverse complement strand
GGCGATTTGCTGAAAGCGCGGATGAAAATCACAACCTATAATCATCATGCTCGGCTCCTTTCCTCCCGAGCTCCTGGTCGTTTCACAGCAACCAGTCTACTCAGGTCGGAGGAGCCGACGCTGTCATGTAATCAGCCTCCTGGCCGGCTGTCGCGCGGGCGTCCTCGCCCGCACATATCCGGCACCTTGCCAAACAGTTCATCGACTTGCAGGGCGAGCGGCTTTAGCTTATCCCCGTTGTTCTTCGCGCGCCTGTGCCGTTTCTGCCCGCTTGCGCAAGAAGGGCGCCCTCGCGGACGCCCTTCTTGGGTGTTTGGCTTTACGCCGTTGGATTACTGCAGCAGCTTGGTTACTTCCTGCTGAACGCTGTTGGCCTGCGCCAGGGCGGCGATGCCCGTCTGGCTCAGAATTTCGTACTTGGACATGTTGGAGGATGCCGACGCATAGTCGGTAGCCTGCACCGCGTTCTGTGCCGACTGCACATTCTCTTGCTGCGTGCTGAGAACCTGACTGACGGCGTTCAGCGTGTTGATCTGCGCGCCCACATAGCCGTCTTGCGCCGAGACGTCGGTGATGGCCGTGTTCAGAGCGGTCAGGGCTGCTTCCGAATCGGTCTGATTAGACAGATCGGTAGCGACCAATGACTGTCCGCCAAGGTCCGAGTAACTGATGGTGGCGGTGCCGCCCACGCTGTTGGTGTCCGCGCCGACCCCTGCATCAGCTACCTGACCAGTGGCGGCGTCCGCAATTCCTCCATTGTTTCCGTATGCGATGTTGTTTTGGACGCCGGTGGTGTAGTATGAAGCCGCCGCAGTGTAGGTTGGTGTGTCAGTGGCGGTGGCAGTGGTGTCGGCGAGACTGGCGGCTGTGATGCTCGCCTTGGAGCTTTGCGACGTAAACGTAACGCTCCCGGTCCCCGCCGCGGAGTAGGCTGCCGTGATGCCATAGCCTGCGCCGCTGATTGAAGTGGCAATGTTTGCCAGGGTGTCCCAGCCGGCCCCACCGAGTGCTTGTGTGTGGGTGTTGCCGGAACTGTCCTTGATGGTGAGGGTGCCGGAGAGAGTATCACCTACCGCTACCTCGCCGGTGTTTAATGCCAAGACACCTACAGCGCCCGGTGCGGCGCCGCTACCCACGCCCGCGCCCGGACCATTGATCTCAATGCCGGTGTCGGAGCTGTGGCCCACGCCTGCCAATGTAAGAGCTCCTGCTCCAGCTTGGGTGGCCGTGGTGAAGGAGGCGGTCAAACCAAGGCCGGCGCCATCAATGGCTTGGATCATTCCCTGGGCTGTGTCGGCGTAATTGGTGCCTGTGCCAACGACAATGGTTGTGGACTTCTGTAGAACAGCGCCGGCCGCTCCCGTCGCCATATAGTTGACGGTGAGACTGCTCGAGGAGCCGTGAAAGGCATCGTTGACTGTCGCGATCGCGCCGCTTCCAGCGCCATTTGACAGGTCGATGAACGTGTTGTTGGCGCCGTTGGTGTACGCCATCACGCCGCCGCTATCGCCCAGGTTCGACGATGACAACGTACGGATGTTCAGATCGTCGATCGAAGAACCCGTCGTCGTGGAGTCGCCGGTGTAGATGTTGGTGCTGGTATTGAAGACCGCGGCGCCGTTATAGGTGGTCGTCGAGCCGATGTTCGAAACTTCCGACAGAATCGACTGGTACTCCTGGTTCGCCGCCGTATCCTGCGAAGAGTTGAGGGTGCCGTTCGAGGCTTCGGTAGCCAGCGTTACGGCCCGGTTGAGCAGGCTTGTCACTTGCGAGAGTGCGCCATCGGCAACCTGCAGAAGGCCTACGCCTTCGGCGGCATTGGTTTTCGATTGGGTTAGGGCCTGCTGGTTGGCCTGGAGACCATCGACCAGGGAAAGACCGGCTGCGTCGTCGGCGCCGGAATTGATCTTCGATCCGGATGACAACTGTTGTAGCACGGTGTTCAGGCTGTTATTGCTGTTGTTCAGATTGTTCTCCGCGTAGACGGCGGAGAGGTTGTTCAAGACACCCAGGGACATGGGGTTCTCCTTTGGGATGTGTGAATTTGCGGCTCTTTCCGGAGTGCTCCCATTTTTTTGCAACCCTGGGTCGCTGCTTCCGGTTCAGTTACCGCCACATCTTGCCCCTTCTTCGGCGCATGACCCGCGGACTTTACGGTCCCCGCTTTTGTGTCCTACCCAGAACACTTTCTCTTTACATTTCTTAATTACTTAACCTTTCCCGCCCTTCGCCGATAACTATCGCGAAGGAGCTTCAAGGACATGATCGAACTTACCCGTCTAAACGGCACTCCCATGGTGCTCAACAGCGACTTGATCAAAACCGCCGAAGCCTCCCCGGACACCATGCTGACCCTGATCAATGGAGAGAAGCTGATTGTGCGCGAGGATACGGCTGAAGTAGTGGAACGCGTGCTCGCCTACCGCGCGCGATTGTTGGCTTCGGTCGCCAGGCGGCTGCCATCCTATGGCGAACTTCAACGCGCAGTCTCGCTCACTAGCCTCGATGTTTCCGGCCAGCCTCCTCCATCGGCTCCGCCAGGAAAAAACCCGCGTTAAACCTACTGAAGGATGAATCCCGCTCGCCGCGTAAATTTTTCGAGGAGTTTTCCGAGGAGTGTTCATGGATAAGGGAAGCATTGGCGGCGTTTTCCTGGCCATCGCCGGCATCGTGGCCGGGTTGCTCATCGAAGGTGGCAACCTGGGCCAGGTTCTGCAGCCGACCGCGGCTCTGATCGTCTTTGGCGGAACCATTGGCGCGGTGCTGCTCCAGTTTCCGCTGTCCACTGTGCTCGACGCATTCGCCAGCCTGGCGCACGTCTTTTCCGCCCCACGCAAGCACAACAACCAGCTCCTCAAACAGTTGGTTGCCTTCGCCAACAAGGCACGCCGCAACGGCGTCGTCTCGCTGGACAACGACCTTCAAACCATTCAGGATCCCTTTCTCAAGCAAGCCCTCATGCTGGCCGTCGATGGAACCGAGCCCGCTGAGTTGCGCAAAATCATGCGCGTTAGCCTGGACTGCACCGCGGAGCACGAAGAACGGCTCCCCGCGGTCTTCGAGTCCGCCGGAGGATTCTCGCCCACCATCGGCATCCTGGGCGCGGTGCTGGGACTCATTCAGGTCATGAAGAATCTTGACAACATTCAGGAAGTGGGAAAGGGCATCGCCGTAGCCTTCGTCGCCACCATATACGGCGTGGGCATCGCCAATCTCTTCTTCCTGCCCTTTGCCGGCAAAATGCGCCTTCGCATGCGCGACGATTATCAGCGCCGCGAGATGATGCTGGAAGGCGTGATCTCCATCCTCGAGGGCATGAACCCGCGCATGCTTGAGGTCAAGCTGGCCGGCTTTCTGAATGACGCCCAGCAGAAGGAGCGCGCGACATAATGAAAGAGCGGCGCAAAGGCAACATCAGCCGTGACCGATGGATGGTCTCCTACGCGGACTTCATCACCCTGCTCTTTGCCTTTTTCGTGGTGCTGTTCGCCTTTGCCAAGGCCGACCAGAAAAAGCAGGTACAGGTAACAGAGGCCATCGACAGCGCATTCCATTCGATGGGCGTCTTTCCCGGCGCTAACTCCGCCGCCGGCGATGACCATGCGACCCTGCCCATGAATACCGTCATGCAAGATAATGTGTTGTCGCCGGCCAGGGTTAAGGAAGATCTGGAGCACCTTCACCGCGAGCTGGAGCAGAGCCTATCGAGCCAGATCGCCTCGCACACCGTCTCCATGAAGATGGACCGCACCGGGTTGGTGATCAGCCTGCGCGAGGCCGGCTTCTTCAGCTCCGGCTCGGCCACTCCCAGGCCCGAGGCGCTCCCTGCGCTGCGTCAGGTCGCTGCCTCGCTGAGCCGCACGCCCTACGACCTGCGCATTGAGGGCCACACCGACAACATTCCCATCCACACCGCGGAATTCGACTCCAACTGGGAGCTTTCTTCAGCCCGCGCCACCCACATCGCCCACATCTTTATTGATCTGAAGGCCATTCCCCCGGAGCGCATTTCGGCCGCCGGCTACTCCGAGTTCCATCCCGCGGCCGGCAACGACACCGCAGAAGGCCGCAGTGAAAATCGCCGCGTCGATCTGGTCGTCCTGCCCCGCACCAAAATCGATCTTTCTGCGCCGGAATCCAATCATCCCGCCGGCCCATGGCGCAAGATCACCGACGAAGATGCATCTGCGCAAGGCGCCAGCACCTCACCTACTCCACCCCCAGCACCTTGACGATCACCCGCTTCCTGCGCTGCCCGTCGAACTCCGCATAAAAGACCCGCTGCCAGGTTCCCAGGTCCAGCTTTCCGTTGGTCACCGGCAAAGTTGTCTCGTGGTGCAGCAGCAGCGACTTCAGATGCGCGTCCCCGTTGTCCTCGCCCGTCTGGTGGTGCTTGTAATCGGGCTTCGCCGGTGCCAGCTCCTCCAGCCATTTGCCAATATCCTCAATCAGCCCACTCTCAAGGTCGTTCACATACACGGCGGCTGTAATATGCATCGGCGAAACAAAGCACAGCCCATCCTTGACCCCGCTACGCCGCACTATCTGCTCCACCTCGTCGGTGATGTGCACCATCTCCCGACGCTTCCTGGTTTCCATCACCAGGTACTCCGTGTGACTCTTCATCCTTCCCTCCCGGTATGCGCGATTCAGTCGTGGGTCAGTTTAAATGATCGAGGCCAATGACTAAAACCTAGTTAGTCTATCCGCGTATATATTGATGCAGGTATCAATAGCCTGGATAGTCTTTCATAAGCCCGCTTTGCGTCAGGGCACGACTTCAAAGCTTGCGGAAAAATGCAAATTGTGGAGTAAGAAGCATCAGGGCACGACTTCAAAGCTTGCGGAAAAATGCAAATTGTGGAGCAAGAAGCGTCAGGGCACGACTTCAGTCGTGCCGCTAAGGCAGCAAAATAAACGTGGGCTTTAGCCCCTGCGGGCATGTTGCGCCGCAATAATAACTTGTCCAGAGGTTCCTTAGTTAATCCGCCGCTCGATCAATATTGATACAACACAGGCCAGAGAAGGTTGCCCATCCTCCGGCCTGCGTAGGTTCTCAAACATCATTGAATGTCAGTTTTGATGATGATCGGTTTGACGAGCAATTTGGTATTGATGCGCTCGGTGATCGCATAAGTGTCTACTAACTTGGTGATGCCGGTCATCTGCACGTCGAATACGCAACTGGAATGCAGGTTCGCATTCGTAATCGACTTGCACGCTTCTTCGGCGGCCGCTACGCTGATGTGCGGTATCGTCCTCATATTCGGAACTGTGCACGTTTTCGCATTCTCCACAGGCCACGCCGTATTGGTGAAGGTTGCCGTTGATGTTCCCGGCGCATAATCGAAGAGGCTGTTGCTGCTGGTCACGCGCCACGCATTGCCGAATGTTTGGTTAAGAGTGACATAGCGAGCATGAAGCGAGGCTGGCATGGGCCCCACCGGCGTGCCGTTCGGCAGCTTGGGCAACCAATTGCCCGCCGGAACATTGCCCGCAAGTCCCATCTGGGAACCTCCAATGCTCTTGCTCACTGCCCCAAGGCCTGAAAATTGAAGACTGAGCAGCGGCAACGACCCCGACACGCTCAGGATTTTGCCGTCGGGGAAATGAATTTCGATGCCGTCTGAGGAAGTCTCAACACTTCCGCCATCCCCGAAATTCTCTCCCGTCGTGGAAATTTTGCCATCGATGCGAAGCTGCAGACCGCTCGGGTTGGGCACGCCGAAGCTGGGCTCATAGGTAACGCGGTGCGTTCCTACGCGCGCGGCTACTGCCGTATTCCCACTCAAGCAACTGACGAGCCCGTCATTTTGATACTTTGCCGGCGGTGGGTTGGGGACCCAGTTCCCGGGAGCATCGGATGGTATGGGCGATTGCCGCACCTGAACTTCTGTCCCATCGGAATCAAGCAGAGTCACGTACTCTCCCGCGCCCTGGAAATCGTAGTAGGTTCCATCCACCGTGGTGATGTGCGGCTCGCCCCAGGTGATCGGATTCGTGCACGCCGCCCACTCGGTTGGGTTATTGCTCTCCACAAACTGGATCCCCGGGTTCGCCCCGCCGTAGGGGCAGCACACTGGCGGTGCCGTTGTTCCCTGAGCAGGCGCAATGGTCAGGCTGTTCGATTCGCCAGTGAAGCCTTCCTCCACGCAGGTGGGGGCGACTGTGGTCGCGATCGCGCTGGTCACGGCTGTCTGGACTACAATTGTCGATCCTGGGTTGGGGTTAATTAAGGCCCGGCTTGCGTTCCCATCGCCGAAGACATTGAACTCCACCGCCTGCCAGTTAGTGCCGGAGCCCAGATCGGGGAAGTAGTTGCCGCCGGGCGCTGAATGGGCTGTGCCGCTTACCGTAACGGCAATGGAATCATCCGTTGTGCTGCTGCCCGCCGTGCCGGTGAGTATCAGCGTGCTAAACGCCGGCGATGTGGGCAGCACACTCGGAGCCGAGGTGGAACCCGCCGAGTTAACCACGCAATATACATTGCCTACGCCGCCAAATTGATATGGGCACCATCCGTCGGTCGAGACAAAGCCGGGCACGCAACTCGCGCCTCGTGGAGTCGGACACATTGTGCCTGAAGGGCCATAGTTCAGCAGCCAATACTGGATGCCTCCGCCCCCGCCTTCTGGAAACACAAACTGCTCCCACCCTTGGCATCCCGCATGACCACCGCATGTTGCGGTTGTGAAGGGCGCAGTGTTCATTTGCAGAGAATAGTCATTGGCAGCGGCGCCGGCCATAGTGCACGTCGGGCTCGTGGGGCAGATATCCGTGCTTGGATCGCAGGGTATGGAACACTCGCTCGTGATGGGGGTTGCATTGTAAAACGAACCCTCTGCCTGAGTGATGGCGCCGGTTACTAAGGCTGAAAAATCCGGGCCATCCCCTCCAACTGTTTGTGATCGGATCAATCCGGGACGCCGCGGGGGATATAGTTTCTTCAACGGCTCTTTGCAGGCAACCTCGCGCCACGCGGTCTCGGGATAGGTTGCCTCGTAGCACGCCTTCTTCGGCCGCGGAGTCTTCAAAATCGCCTTGCGCCAGGCCTCGAAAACCGCGGGCGACGCGGGCAGGGGCTGCGTGGTCACTGGCAGATGGATAGGTTTGCGCACCTCAGTCGCAGGTGCCGGCTTTTTGGGTTCCTGCGCCATGAGCATGGGAGTGATTGCGCAGAATATCATGAGCCCTGACAGCAGGCTCGCGAAGACGATGGAGATACGCATCGTAGCGCATCCGCATACTGCTCTGATACATTTCATAGTTCCTCCTGGGGATAATCGAGAAGCTTCCCCTGAAGAACCTCTGAATTATTTTTAAACTCTTTGCTTTGAAGATACCTGGCTAGAATGCTAACGCGGACAGAACCCGCGTCGGAAATGCCGCAAAATCACGAGGGCTTCAGCCCCCGAGGGGAGTGTTGCAAACATCGGAACTAAATCAGAGATTCCCCGACCGGGACTTCTGTTTCACTTCTCGACTACCGTGCAATATACTCCCCAATTGCCTCAACTCACAATCTTTTTGTATATATTTCAAGTGAATAAAATCTGCTCGAACACGGCAGGGCCTTTCACCAGACGAAAAGCTGTCATTCTACTCATAACGAAGGAGATAAATCCTGCCCTTCCTCATCGAACTATCCCGCTAGCTCGCTAACTTGCTATCACCGCGTAGCGGTGGCTAACCTGCTGACACTTTCAAAGAATTATCCGCCCCACCCGTTATCCTGAGACCAGCCGTGACCTCAACCCAACTCACCCCAGCCCAGCGCCTCCGCCAAATGCACGACTTGCTTGCCGAAGCTTATGGCCCCCAGCATTGGTGGCCGGCCAAAACTCCCTTTGAGGTCATCCTCGGCGCTTACCTCACTCAGAACACCTCCTGGAAGGCCGTCGAACGCTCGCTCAACAACCTGCGCGCGGCTGGAGCTTTGTCCGTGGTCGGCCTGCGCTCGCTCACCCTCAGCAAGTTGCAGCGACTCATCCAGCCCTCCGGCTTTCACTCCCGCAAAGCACCCGCGCTGAAGGCATTTATATCCCTTCTCGATGAGGAATTCTGCGGCTCACTCGAATCGCTCGCCGCCGCGCCCACGGCCACCCTCCGCGCCCGTCTGCTGAGCTTGCCTGGTGTTGGACCCGAAACCGCCGACGCAATCCTGCTCTACGCTCTCGGCCATCCCGTTCCCGTCGCCGACGAATATCTGCGCCGCATTGCCGAGCGCCACCAGCTTCTGATGCCAACTCCCGGACGCAATCGCATAAAATACGATTCCCTGGCCGAACTCACCCGCCAGGCCTTCGTCGCCGATGCCCCCAGGGATCAGGTGCGCCTCTTTAACGAGTTTCATGCCCTCGTGGTAGCCGTGGGCAAGGCCCATTGCCGCCGTGCCGCCCAGTGCGCGGGTTGCCCGTTAGCCGCCGATCCGCATAAGACTGGTGATCAATCGCGCTATGATCAGTTACCATGATTGTGGAGGGAAGCAATCCAATGGCAAGATCCAGCTCTACTATGCAGGTAACGCGAGCCGCCGATTATGGAATTCGTGTAATGATCCACATGGCCACGCTGCCCGCCCACGAGCGCGCCTTGCTGCCCGCGCTGGCCCGCGCCACGGGAGCCCCGCAGAGCTTTCTTTCCAAGGTTTTGCAAGCCCTGTGCCATGCCGGATTCATCGTCTCCCGGCGAGGACAGGCAGGCGGCTTTGAGATTTTGCCCACCGGACGCAAGGCATCCATCCGCTCTGTGATTGAGGCTATCGAGGGGCCCATCTCCCTGAATCTCTGCCTGATCTCCGGCGCCTCCTGTAAGCGGAAATCCTTTTGCCCGATGCATCCCGTCTGGGCCAGTGCCCAGGATGCCATGTTAGGGGTTCTGAACTCCGCAACCGTCGCCGAGCTGGCCCTTCAGGCCGTTGCACCGCAGCTTCGGACCTTGCGCGCCAGGTCTAAATCTGCCTGAGAATTTAGTGTCTTGGGTCAGAAATACGCAGCAAAAAAAATGCTGTCATCCTGAGCGAACCGGGGTCCCCAGCGACAGGTCTTCGTTGCTGGGGTGGGGAACGGGGCCCCAGGCGTACTCTTCAGCCTGGGGGTGGTGAGTCGAAGGATCTGCGTTTGTACTGCCATATTCTTCAATGAACTTCTGACTCGCCACACTCGCGCTGCGCCCTCAATCAAGCAACTTCTTAGCCACCTGAATATATACTTCCACCGCATCCAGCAGCTCCCTCTTCGCCAACTTCTCAAAAGGCGTATGAGCTACGTGAATCGACCCTGGCCCCAGCAGCAGCGGCTCGCCCCAGTTGGAGAGCTTGGGAATGTCGGTGGTGAACTTGGCCACCATCGTCGGGAACCCCTCAACAGCGCGCAGCCGGACGAAGGGAATCTCCAGAGTGAACTCCACTTCGGCCAGTCCGGCTGCTGCTTCCGTGAGCACGGCGCGCACCGGTTTCGAATCTCCCACCAGACGCACCAGCACCTGCGCCTCGGCCTTGTCGGCGATAACGTTGGGAGCGTAGCCGCCCTCGATCTGGCCGATGTTGAGCGTACTGGAGCCCACGTCTTCAGCGATCGGCAGCGGGAGTTTCAGCAGTTTGCCCAGCACCTTGACCAGCTTGTGGATGGCGCTGTCGCCCAACTCCGGATAGGCCGAGTGAGCCATCTTGCCGGTGGAGCGGAAAACCGCGCGCAGTGCGCCCATCGAGGCCAGCGCGAGACGGTTGCTGGTAGGCTCTCCGTTGATGAGGAAGCGGTTGTTCCTGGGCATCAGGTTGGCCACCATGGCGCCGGCCGAGTCGCGCTCTTCGCCGCTGACAAACAACATGCCAATTCGATATCCCACTGCCCGCAGGAATTCGGCGGCGGCCAGCTGGGCGGCCATAATTCCCTTCGCGTCGCATACGCCGCGGCCATACAGAAAGTCGTCGTCCTCACTGAAGTGAATGTAGGGCGGCACGGTGTCCATGTGCGTGGAAAAAACCAGATCAGGCTTCTCGCCCGCCGTCTCCGCATAAATATTCCAGCGCTCTCCGGCATCAGTGCTCTCCGCCGGCTGCGGCACGGATATCTTCTCCACTGCCCAACCGCGCAGAACAAGAAAATCTGCAAGAAAATCGCCTATTGCGCCCTCATGATAAGTGGTTGACTCAATCTCGCACAGTTGGCGTGTCAACCGGATGGGGTCAAGAGGTTCGACGGAAAAATTATCAACCCGACGTTCGGTCATGCTTCTGCCAGAATACCGTACTCATAGAGTCTGACGCCTTTAGAAGGGATAGGTTACGTTACTTTCGTTCCTGGACGCGGTTTGCCGCATCATATACTCAGAAGCCCTCGGGTCCCGGAATGGGAAGAATGAGCCCCCAACGCGTAGAATGGAGCGTGGAATGAACGCAGTATCCGCTCCCGCCCAACCCAGAGCCACCCCCGCGTCTGCCGCTTTGCGCAGCGTGAGCCTGCGTGGTCCGGCTGGCCGTCTGGAGGCAGTATTAAACGAGGGCGCGCCAGCCGCTCCCTTTGCCGCGCTCATCTGCCATCCCCATCCGCTCGGCGGCGGCACCATGCACAACAAGGTGGTCTACCACGCCATGAAGGCCCTCAACGACCCGCAATGGGGGCTCAGCTGGCCGGTTCTGCGCTTCAACTTTCGCGGCACGGGCCTAAGCCACGGAGTCCACGACGGCCAGGCCGAAGCCGGTGACGTCATCGCCGCGCTCGACTGGCTGGATAACGAATTCCGCCTCCCGATAGTCGTCGTTGGCTTCAGCTTCGGCGCCATGACGGCCGTCAGCGCCTGTTGCTCATCTGCGCAAACTCCCAATAACATCCGCGCCCTGGCCCTCCTTGGTCTGCCCACTCATACGGATGGCCACGACTTCAGCTATCCCAGCCTGGCACACTGCACCATCTCCAAGCTCTTCCTCAGCGGAGCAGACGACCAGTTTGATCCCGACTCGCAGTTGTCCTGCGTTGCCGCCTCCGCAGCCGATCCAAAAAAACTGGTGTTCCTTCCCCGCGCCGATCACTTCTTTACCGGTCAACTCGAGCCCATGCAGTCCGCGCTCGCCGCTTGGCTCTCAGGCACCCTCACAGGCAGTCTCAAGGAACAACTCCGATGACCCCCACCACCGATTCCTCTCTCGATGCACTGCACGCCACGGCCACCGACATCTTCACCGGCGCCATCAAGGCATGCAACATCGAATCCGCCTTCGACCGCCGCATTCGCTTTGAAGGCAACAGGATGCATCGCCTTCTTCCCGACGGCAGCGGTCCGGCCTCCATCGATCTCAACTGCTACAAGAAAATCTTTGTCATTGCCCTGGGCAAGGTAGCCGCCCCCATGCTCGATGTGCTCCTCGACCGCATGAAGCGCCGCACTGGCCTGCGCGGCATCTGCTGCTCA
The DNA here is from genome assembly GCA_050013195.1 of Occallatibacter sp. GTDB lineage: Bacteria > Acidobacteriota > Terriglobia > Terriglobales > Acidobacteriaceae > Telmatobacter. Next base: position 30,722 of record JBEKFS010000006.1, on the reverse strand, counting down.
AATCAGCTTCCCACGCACCGCTCCTGGCGCTTTCGCTACTTCGAGGGTGGCCATCCGGTGCCCAACGAGGACTCCTTCGCCGGAGCACGCGCCGCCCTGGCCATGCTCAAACGAGCCCGCAAAGATACGCTCGTCTTCTTCCTCATCTCCGGCGGCGGCTCGGCCATCTTCGATCTGCCGCTTGACCCGCACATCTCCCTCGACGACACCATCGCCTTCCATCAGTTGCTGCTGGCCTCCGGCGCGCCCATCAGCGAGGTCAACACCCTGCGCAAGCATTTCTCCGCCGTCAAGGGCGGTCGCCTGGCCATAGCCGCCGGTGAAGCCGCCAAGGTCAGCCTGCTGCTCCCAGACGTGCCCCTGCGCTCCCTCGACGCACTCTCCAGCGGTCCCACCTCGCCGGACCACTCCACCGTCTCCGAGGTCCGTCATCTGCTGGAAAAATACGATCTGAAACCCAAGCTCCCGCCCTCTATCCGCGCCTTCTTCGAGCGCGAAGACCTGCCCGAGTCGCCCGGCAACAAGGGTTGGTTTCCGCCCTTCTTCCCTGCCTTCGCCAAACCCGGCGCTCTGCCCGCCCGCCGTGTCACCGCCGCCGCCGCCATGTCCAGCGAAGACCCCGCCTTCCGCGATTCCGTCTTCGAGCTTTTGCTCTCCAGCCACGACCTCGCCGAGAACGCCCGCACCCTTGCGCAACAATCCGGCTTTCACGTCGTGGTCGATAACAGTTGCGACGATTGGGACTACGCCGACGCCGCCCGCTATCTCCTCAAGCGCTTCCATGAACTGCGCGCCATCCATCCCCGCCTCTGCCTCATCTCCGTCGGCGAGGTCACGGTCACCATGGATCGCACTCCCGGCGCCGGCGGCCGCAATCAGCAATTTGTAATGGCGTGCGCGCTGGACCTCGAGCAGTATGCCGGCCAGCGACTCACCGTCTTCAGCGCCGGCTCTGACGGCATCGACGGCAACACCCACTCAGCAGGAGCCGTAGCCGACCCCACCACCGTCACCCGCGCTCACAACTTCGGATTCCACCTCAAGTCATCCCTGGCAAACTTCGACGCCTGCCCCATGTTCACCGCTCTCGGCGACTCCGTCGTCACCGGACCCACCGGCCAAAACCTCCGCGACCTCCGCCTCCTCCTCGCCGACAACGAGTAGCGCAATTGCATTTACTTTTTGTCATCGTTGCAGAACGCCGCAATCCCTCCCGTAGGGAGTGGAGGTATTAGCCCAGCATGGAGCGAAGCGGAATGCTGGGAATGCCAGCCAAACGAAGATTCCCGCCCCGGAGGGGCGTCATGAAAATAGCCCAGGGTGAAACCCTGGGAAAGACCGTAACCCACCCGTTTTCAGAAACCAATCCACGCGGCGAAGCCGCGTTCAAATCCTGCTTAACCAAAACATCCGGGTGCCCCATCCTCGCCGCGTCCTTGTTTTTGCGGCTAGGGTGGGATAACACGAATCTCAATCAGACTTGTCATCCTGAGCGCAGCATAGTGGAGTCGAAGGAACTGCGGTTGCTTTTCGTTGCTTTGAAAGGGCACGGTTTCAACCGTGCCGCAATAGATACAAAGACGGAGGTAGTCGGGGGTTTCAACCCCCGCAAAAGCCTACATAATCAACGCGGGCTTCAGCCCCGGAGGGGCAGTGAGAAAATAGCCCAGGGTGAAACCCGGAAAATGGCTAAATCTTGAAAAGCAAACGCTCTAATACAGGACCCAGCGTCAACACCGGAAGATAACTCAATGCCGTCACCAGGATTAGGAATCCCGTTAGCAATGCGCCGAATGTAAAGGTATCGGTTCGCAGGGTTCCAATGGTTCGAGGTCTTTCCTTCTGCTGTGCCATCAATCCGGCAAACATCAGCGCTGGAACAGCCAGGCCAAATCGTCCTGCCATCATGGCGATTGCCGTCATCATGTTGTAGAAGGGGCTGTTGGCATTGAGTCCCGCGAAGGCCTGCCCATTGTTCGCAAAAGAGGATGCGAAGCCGAAGAGTATCTCCGTGAGTCCATGCGGTCCGCTGTTCGTCGTGAGTCCGGCGATTCCGGCTTTCGTCGAGAGGCCAATCGCGGTCAATATCAGAATTGTTACCGGGCCGGTTAGCGCGTACAGTACGATCATCTTGTTTTCGCGCGGCCCTATCTGTTTGCCGAGATATTCCGGCGTGCGTCCAATCATCAACCCGGCCAGAAAGACGGCAATTGCAGCCGTCATAATCATGCTGAATATCCCCGTGCCCAGACCGCCGAAAATCACTTCTCCCAGCAGTAGATTGACGAGCAGAACCATGCCGCCGAGCGAGGTAAAGCTGTCATCAGACGCATTCGTCGATCCCGTGGCTGTGTTGGAGGTGACCACGCCGCCAAGTACCGACCCCGCGATACCGAACCGCACTTCCTTCCCTTCCATGTTCCCGCCGGACTGAAGCTGACCCGGTCGGGCTTCAGCGCTATGAATCAGTGGATTGGTGTGCCGCTCGCTGCCATGCAAAACAACCAGGCCGACGGTAAAAAGCAACAGCATCACCCAATAAAGAACCCATCCCTGGCGCAAACGCTGCACCATGCGTCCGAAGGTATTGGTCAAGGCCGCGGGCAGCAGAATGATCGACAACAATTCCAGAAAATTCGTGAGCGGCGTGGGATTTTCATACGGGTGAGCGCCATTGGCATTAAAATATCCTCCGCCATTTGTGCCCAGGTTCTTGATGATCTCCAGTGCGGCGACCGGCCCTTGCGGGATGACCTGCGATTTTCCTTCCAGCGTAGAAGCAACCGCATAGTGGTGGAAGTTCATAGGAACTCCCTGCCAGACGAGCAGCAACGATCCAAGCAGTGCACCCGGCAACAGAATCCAAAGAAGACTGCGTGTCACATCGACCCAGAAGTTTCCCAGAGTTGCGCAGGTTTCCCGCGCCAGCCCACGAATAAAGGCAATGCCCACGGCCAGCCCCGCGGCCCCCGCCAGAAAATTCTGCGTGCAGAGACCCACCATCTGGCTGAAATTGCTCATGGTGTTCTCGCCCGCATAAGCCTGCCATGTGGTGGTGGTTGCGAAACTGATTGCTGTATTGATCGATAGGTCAGGAGAGAGCGGTGTCGTTTGATACTGCGGGATAAACCAGGGAAGGAAGTGTTGCAACCGAAGAATGGCGTAAAGGAAGAGTGTGCAGATCAGACTGAATACAATAAAGCAAATCAAGTATTGTCCGGCATCCATTTCAACCGACGGGTCAACTCCCGCAAGTCGATAGATCCATCGCTCCACTGGAACACATAATCGATCCAGCACAGTACTTCGCCCTGCAAAGACCCGGTGCATATAGCCGCCCAAAGGCCTCACGCAAACGGTGACGATGACCACGAACAAGACGTATTGGGTTGCGTTGTATAAATTCATCGCGATGCCGGTCCGAGACTTTCACCTGTGGCGTATCTGTTCTAGAGTTACACAACACCTATAAGGGAATATCTCATCATCCATAAGGGAAATGTAAGAAACGCGCGAACCCAATTCATGCCTGCGCTGGAAGGTGTCTGACCCAACGCTGGTGGCCGAAGGGCAGGTGGCCCGTTCATCTGCCACGAAGTATCACCATGAGCAATGGGAAGCTGTGCCCCGTTCATCGCTTTATCGCGATGAGCGGGCGGGTGCCCATCTCTGGATTTTCAGACATGGGAGACCGCAAAACTTTATGATCCGCCAGTCTGGAAGATGGCCCAGCTTTGATCCCTGTTCCCTGACCCCTGTCTCGGCCAGTCCCCTCAACTTGACCTAGGTCATGACTAGGTCAAGTCCACGTAATAATCTGCTATTTTGGTCATATGATTTGCCATAACCTATTCATAAAATAGAAGATAGACCGATAGAGCCGAAAATTGGCGAAAATATAGAGAAAATAGGCCCGCATAACAGAAATACATGCGCTTATATGCGCACGTATTTCTGCGGAAAACAGCACAAATCAGTATGTATAACTTCACATTTGGAGATAAACCGATGAGCTAGACCGTCACGTTTTCTAAAAACCGATAACCTGCAGCTCACCACTTTTCACGCCTGATCCCTTGACCCCTGTTTTCCCCGCTTCCCAAATCGCCCCATTTTGCGCAAAAAACCTCTACTTCGAAGTAGAGGTTGTTGTTGCGCATTTTCGCGTCTGATCTTTGCTCTCTATTCTCTAGTCCCTAGTCCCTAGTCCCTGTCTTTTTCATCAGCTCGCGCGTGGCCGCAATCTCGGCGCGCGTCCCATCGGCGGCGGCACGCCGGTCGGTGTAGAGGCGCGGCTCGCCAAATCGCACAATGGCAGTGAACCCCGCAACTCCAATCACCTTAAGCAGATGCGTCCCAAACGGTTCGTCGCCATACCAGCACAGCTCCTTCTCCGGTGTGCCATCCTCCAGTACATAGTGGACGGTGGCCGTGGTAATCTGCGTTCCGGTCGAGGTGGCCGGATCGATGAGCCGGGGGTGAAATGGCAGCAACTGGAGGCCGTCGGTGCTCGTGCCCTCTGGGAATAACAGCACTGGAATCTGCAACTTGAACCGCTCCTTCATCTGATCGGCTACGCTCATCGCGCTCTCCAGGCTGGAGCGGTCCAGGAAGATCGTTCCGCTGGAGCGTGCCGCCTTGCCGAAGAAAGACAACCCGCCAACCTCAATTTTGGCTACAAAGAAGCAGGGCATGTCCGCTGAAAGGATGAGTACATCGATGATACTAAGGTGGTTAGCGACCACCAGCCCATGTGTGGGTGGAGTGCCTTCAACGCGGCAGCGAATGCCAACACAGGCTAGAATTAAGCGGGCGGTTTGCTGGCCCCACATCGCGCGGCGTTCCATGGTAATAGGACCACGCAAACGAAGCAGCCAATAACGAATAATGCTAAGAAATAAAGCAAATACCAGCGCCACACCGCGCCGGATCGCACGAAAAATCATGAGGTTAGCAGCTTTCCAACGAATCTTTGGGAGTCAACGCTGTCAACCAATTATTGAACGTAGCTCCCATTTCGAAAGCATATCGTGCGATACCCCAGCCTCACAAGGTCAGCTCACCCGCCGGCAATGGACGGAATCACCAGCACCTCGTCGCCCTCCTGAAAACGGTAATTCTCGTTTCCGAGAAAGCGTATATCTTCCTCATTTACATAGAAGTTAATGAATCTGCGAATCTTCCCATCCTCGCCGCGCAAGTGCTTTCGCAAGGCCGGAAAAAGGCCCTCAATCTCCGTAATCAGCTCTGGCAAATTGGCCGCGGCGCTGGCTATCTCGCGTGTATTGTTGGTGTGCTTCTGAAAGGCATTGGGCAAAAGGACTCTAACGGCCATCGGTATCTCCCGCCAGGACCAGGTCCTGACTCAGCGCTGGGTTGTATTCGTTGTGTTCGTCCACAAAAGCTTCAAAGTCGCTGAGCCGAGGGCGGATAGCCTTGCTCTGCTCGTACGCTCCGTTCAGGCAATCGGTGGTCTTCAGGCCGTTGCCGGTAATGCAGGTGACAGTCAGTTCGCCGGGTTTGATACGCCCGTGAGCATAGAGCCGCGCGGTCACTGCGGTGGTCACGCCGCCTGCTGTCTCGGTAAAGACGCCCTCGGTCTCCGCCAGTTCCTGCATGGCTGAAACAATCTCCACGTCCGACACATCCTCGGCCCAGCCGCCCGTGGCTCGAATGGCGCGTGCGGCATACATGCCGTCTGCAGGGTTGCCGATAGCCAGCGAACGCGCGATGGTGTGAGGCCGTTGCGGCTCAATCACATCAGTCCCGTTCTTGATCGCCCGGGCAATGGGCGAGCAACCCGTAGCCTGCGCCCCGAAGAAGCGCACCGGCTTGTCCTCAACGAGGCCAAGCGCGATCAGCTCATTAAAAGCCTTGCGAATCTTCGTAATCAGCGATCCGCCAGCCATGGGGCAAACAATGTTGTCAGGCAGCCGCCAGCCCAGTTGCTCGGCAATCTCAAAGCCCACCGTTTTCGAACCTTCCGCGTAAAAGGGGCGCAGGTTCACGTTCACAAAGCCCCAGTTGTAGCGGTCGGCAATCTGCGAAGAGAGGCGATTGACATGGTCGTAGTTGCCCGCGACGCGCACCAGCGTTGCGCCGTAAACCTGTGTATTGAGTATCTTGGCCGGCTCCAGATCATCCGGCACCAGGATGAAGGCCTTCAATCCCAGCCTTGCGGCTTGCGAAGCCACGGCGTTGGCCAGGTTTCCGGTGGACGAGCAGCCCACCGTGTCGAATCCAAAAGCCTGCGCATTGGCCAGCGCCACAGCCACCACGCGATCCTTGAAGCTGAGCGTAGGCAGGCACACGGCGTCGTTCTTGATGAAGAGATTACCTGCGCCTATACGCGCACCCAGCCGTGGAGCTTTCATCAGCGGCGTCAACCCCACCGCCGTCTGCGGCTGGTAGCTGTCGCTCACAGGCAGCAGCGCCCGATAGCGCCACATATTCAGCGGTCCCTGATGGATAGCCTCGCGAGTAAAGCGGGTGCGGGCATACTCCAGGTCATAGACCACTTCGAGCGGAGAAAAACACTCGTCACAGATGGAAAGCGGCTGATTCCCGTAAGATTTGCCACATTCCCGGCAGCGCAATTCATAAGCAGTCGTCATTCATCCCTCGCAACGCGAGAGGCTGCAGAGATACGAGCGCGTGACTGGCTCAAAAAGAGCGAACGTGAAGTGACTCGAAGTACCTTGCGAGACGCCTCAACTAAGAGTGCTGAAGCGACCCCCGAATCTCATGTTCCCCACTATGGGCGAGAGTTGACACCATACTCCTGGTTTGCCCAGGCAGGTTGTCGTGGCGTCACAGGGCTCGTCCCTCAGCCACTCTGCATGAAATCCAGGCTTGCCTTTGGGGGCAAACTGGAATGATTCAGTTGTACCACAGAGTCAATTTAAGCGCAAGCAACTTTGCAGCAAACGGCTCCGGCGGGCTTTCAAAGGTCATATGTGGGAATTAAATCGCAAATGGACCGTGACTGACTGTCTATGCACAAGAGCCCTGCCGGCAGCTCTAGTTCGTATACACCCGCACGTAGTCCACCAGCATTTCTGAAGGAAACGGAGTGCCGGCGTTGGGGTTTCCGGGCCAGGAGCCTCCTACAGCCAAATTAAGGATGATGAAGTTACTTTGGCCAACATCAAAGGGCCATACTGCGCCGCTCAATCCGCTGATGCTCGTGGTCGTATAGGTGACGTAGGGATGCGTGGAGTCGTCCACGTAATACGCCACGCTGCCCGGTCTCCAGATCATTCCGTAGGTGTGCCAGCCTGCCGCCGTTTGACCGGATGGAAAGTTGAAAACCGTGCCCAGATTGCCGCCTGTAAAGCCGGTTCCGTGAATCGAGCCTTCGTTCCAGTCGGGCGTAGCTGCCGCGTTGATACGCTCCATCACATCCATCTCACCGCAGGCCGGCCAATTGACGGTTGCGATGTTGTTGCCCATCAGCCAGGCCGCCGGCCAAAAGCCCTGCGCCTCCGGTACCTGGGCGCGCACCTCAAACCGGCCATATTGAAAACTGAACAGGCCCTGTGTCTTCAAACGCGCCGACGTATAAACACCGGCCGAAGGCTGCCGCGCATCGATGTGCAGATAGCCGTCGGTGCCCACATAGGCGTTCGGTGTCGCCGTACTGCATGGTGAAGCGGTCGATCCCCACGCGCAGTAGTTCTCTAACTCGCTGTTGCCGAATCCGCTGTTGCCGGTGTCGTAGGTCCAAACCAGCGGATTGGGTTGCGCGTTGTTGCTGGTGGAGTTGGTGAACTCATCGGACCAGACCAGCGTTCCAGCGGGAATGTTAGGCGTAAAGCTCTGGCTGACTACGTTGCTGGCCACGTTGCCCGAGATCGCGGCAATGGTCTTGACCGTCAGATTCGAAGCCACCAGAAACGGCGCCTGGTAGAGTTGCGATGCAGTTGTAGGCGTCGATCCATCCACGGTGTAGTAGATGGTAGCGCCAGAGGTCGTCGATGCCAAACTCACCACCACGGCGCCGTTCTGCGCGTTCGTAGCAGTGATAGTGGGTGCAGCCGCCGTCATAACAGGAGTGGAAGTCGAGCTTCCTCCTCCGCATCCGCATAATAAAGCGTTCAACGTTAAAATTATTGCCAGCATCGCCGTACCTGCTCGCATTCCGCGTCTCCGTGTTTGAGGGGAGCCGGGATGACACTCGTCCCGCTGGAATCATCAAACACTGTCAAAGTTCCAGTGTCAAACGGAACTTGAGCGGACCATCGGCTGCCATCTATGAGAAAATTTCTCTTGCGAATGAAGGAGTTCCGCTGCACATGCAAAGAAGACTTGCGCCGCTTTTCCTGGTGTTGCTCGCCCTTCCAGTAGCTCTTGAAGCTGGAACCGTAACGCCGCTTCGTGAAGGTTGGCGGATGCAGACGGCCTGCCAACTCCAGGCTGCGGGCGAAACGATTTCCGTGGAGGGATTCACCGCGGAAACGTGGTTAAAGACCACCGTCCCCAACACCGTGCTGGCTGCGCAGGTAGCCGCTGGAGTCTTTCCCGATCCCTACTTTGGCATGAACCTGCGCCAGATTCCGGGTACGGATTATCCCATCGGCCGCATCTTTGCAAATCTGCCCATGGCGCAGGATAGCCCTTACCGCTGCGGCTGGTGGTATCGCACCGAGTTCCCGGCGCCAGCCGCCTCGCAAAAAGAAACGCACTACTGGTTGCACTTCACCGGCATCAACTATCGCGCAGAAATCTGGCTGAACGGCCGCAAAATCGCGGACTCGTCACAGGTTGCCGGAGCCTATCGCACCTATGACTTTGATGTGACTGGGATTCTAAAACCCGGCAAGACGAATGTGCTTGCCGTGGAGACCTTTGCGCCCACTGAAAAGGACCTGGGCATCAACTGGGTCGATTGGAACCCCGCTCCGCCGGACAAGGACATGGGCCTCCCGGGCGAGGTCGATCTGCAATCGACCGGATCGGTTACGGTGCGTTCGCCTTTGGCCGTCACGCATTTTTTGGATAGCTCGCTCTCCTCCGCCGACCTTACTGTCTACGCCGAGTTGCACAACTCCACCGATCACGCAGTCAAAGGACTGGTTTCCGGCACTGCAGCCGGAGTGCGCTTCGAGCAGCCGGTCGAGTTGGCTCCGCACGAGGATCGCGAAATCATTTTCACTCCCGAGCAGTTTCCACAACTCCAAATCCACAATCCCAAACCATGGTGGCCTCGCCAGATGGGCGAGCCGCATCTGGAACGCCTCACCCTGAGCTTCAGCGTGAAAGGCCAAACCACTGACGAGCAAAGCGTGGACTTCGGATTTCGCGAGGTCACCTCGGAGCTGACTGCCAGCGGCAGCCGCCTCTTCCGCGTCAACGGCAAGCCCATCCTGATTCGCGGCGCGGGCTGGTCGCAGGATATGTTGCTGCGTACCGACGACAAGCGCCTCCGCGACCAGTTCCGTCTGGTGAGCGATCTGAATTTGAACACCATTCGCCTGGAGGGCAAGCTGGAAACCGATGAGTTCTTTCAACTGGCAGATCAGCAAGGCATCCTGGTGATGCTGGGCTGGTGCTGCTGCGATCACTGGGAGCAATGGAAAGACTGGACCCCGGAAGACCTCTCCATCGCCACCGCCTCGCTACGTTCACAGATGCTGCGCCTGCGTCATCATCCCAGCCTGCTGGTGTGGCTCAACGGCAGCGACGGTCCGCCGCCCGCTGACGTGGAGAACGCTTACCTGAAAGTCGAGTCTGAGACACACTGGCCCAACCCAGTGCTCTCTTCGGCCTCCGCCGCGCCCACCAAGGTGACCGGCGCAAGCGGCGTCAAGATGACCGGGCCCTACGATTACGTTGCGCCCAGCTACTGGTATGTGGACCGGCAACACGGCGGTGCCTACGGATTCAACACGGAGACCAGCCCCGGCCCTGCCATTCCCTCGCTCGCCAGCCGGCAAAAGTTCCTGCCCGACCCCGAGGCATGGCCGCCCTCCGCGGTGTGGAGTTATCACAACGGCAGCGGAAAATTCTCCACGCTCCAGGTCTTCGACGCGGCCATGGAAGCCATCTATGCCACGCCGCACTCCGCCACCGAGTATGAGCGCATGGCGCAAACCATGGAGTACGACTCCGAGCGCGCCATGTTCGAGGCCTACAGCAAAAACAAGTACACCTCCACCGGCGTCATTCAGTGGATGCTCAACAACGCCTGGCCTTCCATGATCTGGCATCTCTACGACTATTACCTCGACACTGGCGCCGGATACTTTGCCGCCAAAAAGGCCTGCGAGCCGCTGCACATTCAGTACTCCTACGACGATCTATCTGTCGTGGTGGTCAACAGCACCTACGCACCCACCGCAGGACTCCACGCAGACATCCGCGTTTATAACCTGGCGGGAAAGGAAATCTACAGCAACCACGCGGTTGTCGATGCGGCTGCCGACAGCGCACAGCGCGTCTTCTCGATTCCCGAGAAGCTCTATCAAAGCTCCGATCGCATCCTGTTTATCGACTTGTCCCTTGCTGACTCTTCAGGAACCGTTGTGAGTCACAATTTCTATTGGGTACCCACTACGCTCACCACCTTCGACTGGGCAAAGACCGACAACACGCACACGCCTGCCGCACGCCACGAAGACCTATCAGCGCTGACCAGCTTGCCGCCAGCCAGGATCACTGTCCGCGCGGAAATCGAAAATACGTCGCGCGGCCGCGAACTGCGCCTGCATCTCTCCAGCTCCTCGGTGGAGTTAGCCTTCCAAATCAGCGCCGCCATCCGCACACCTTCCGGCGGACTCATCGCCCCCGTCATCTGGTCCGACAACTGGATCGAGCTTCTCCCCGGTGAGTCGCGCACATTGACCGCGCTTCTGCCCGACACTGCACCAGCTGTTTTTGTCGTGCAGATCGCAGGCTGGAACATCGCCCCGCAAACCATTACACTTACCGCTACAGCCGCGGCCAGCCAAGGCCGGTAAGAGTCAAAGCCTGTACGAGGCCAAGCCCTTGGAGGAACCCTCAATGAGCAAACTGATTCAGTGGAACCTGATCACGCTGGACGGCTACTTTGAAGGCGTAAAAAGTTGGGATATAGGCTGGTTTCAATCCAGTTTCAACGAAGAACTTGAGAGCTTCTCAATCGAACAGTTGCGCTCGACGGACATGCTGATCTTTGGGCGTGTCACATATGAAGGCATGGCGGCATACTGGCAATCAGCAAAAGGGACGGTAGCGGAATTCATGAACGGCCTGCCAAAGACAGTCTTCTCACGCACCATGGAGCACGCAGACTGGGCAAATACGAGGCTGGTAAAAGACAATCCCGTGGCCGAAGTGCGAGAGCTGAAGCGCCACTACGCACGAAATATTTTTGTCTTTGGCAGCGGCAAGTTATGTGCAACGCTCCTTGAAGCCGGCCTCTTCGACGAAGTGCGCTTGGCGCTTGCTCCTCTGGTGCTGGGGAGCGGATCAACACTCTTCGGCCGCCAGTTGAAACGGGTAAATATGAAGTTGCTAGAGGCGCGCTCTTTAACCAACAGTTATGTAATTCTGCGCTATGAGCCCCTGGCCAACCAGTAAGCGCGCTACCTGTATCCTTTAACAACTCTTCATACAGTAACTGCGCAACACAAGGAAACAATGGCAACCACGAGTAACGCACCACCAAATACCGCCAGCCTGCATCGCACGCTCGGCCTGTGGAACCTCATCATCATCGGCATGGTCATCATTCAGCCGACCGCGCCCATGGGCATCTACGGCGTCATCAGCAACAAGGCTCATGGCCACGTGGTTACCACCATCCTGCTCGCCATGATCGCCATGCTCTTTACTGCCATCAGCTACGGCCGCATGGCGCGCGTCTATCCCAGCGCCGGGTCAGCATACACCTACGTCGGTCAGGAGATGCACTCCGCCCTCGGCTACGTGGTCGGCTGGGGTATGGTGATGGATTACCTGATTAATCCGCTCATCTGCACAGCCTTCTGCGCCAAGGCCGCCATGAACATTCTCCCCGGCCTCTCCTTTTTCGTCTGGATCATCTTTTTCTCGGCCTTCTTCACATGGATGAACCTGCGCGGCATCAAGACTTCGGCACAGATGAATGAGGCTCTCTGTGCCGGCATGGTGGTCGTGGTCCTGCTGTTTTTGGCCTGCGTCATTCGCACCGTTTGGCAGATCCACCACGATCCCGGTTTCTTTACGCATCCCTTCTACGATCCGGCCAGCTTCCATCTCTCCAGCATCTTTGCAGGCACCTCGGTCGCCGTGCTCACCTACATCGGCTTCGACGCCATCTCCACCTTCTCTGAAGAGGTCCGAAATCCTCGCCGCAACATCCTGCTGGCTACGGTTCTGGTCTGTCTCATCACCGGCCTGCTCTCCGGCCTGGAGGTCTACGCCGCGCAACTCATCTGGGGATCGAAGCCCTTCTCCAGCGGCAATGTCGAGTCGGCCTTTGCTATGGTCAGCGGCAAAGCCGGTGGCATAGTGCTCTTCCAGATCGTGAATTTCACATTATTGATCGCCAACATGGGTTCCGGAATGGGCTCGCAATTGGCCGCCGGGCGCCTGCTCTACGGCATGGGCCGGGGCAACGCGCTTCCCCGGTCATTTTTCGGCGCTATCGAACCCAAACGCCGTGTCCCCCGCAATAATATTCTGGCCGTCGGAGCCTTTGCCCTCGCCGGAGCCGGCATGCTGGAGTTTTTTGCCAGCCGCCTGGGCGGAGGCGCCTACGAAATCGGCGCCCAATGCCTCAACTTTGGAGCATTTATTGCCTTCATGGGCGTCAATGCCGCAGCTTTCGCACACCATTGGCGGCAGGCCAAGGCCCGTAATCTCAACGGCTTTGTCGTCCCTGCCCTGGGCTTCTTCATCTGTGCCTTCATCTGGGCGAATCTCAGCAGCAAGGCGCTGGTGCTGGGCGCCGTTTGGATGGTTGCCGGCATTACATACGGGGCAATTCGCACCCACGGCTTCCGGGCTGAGCTTGTTACCTTCGAGGTCCCTTCGGACCTGGAGTAACCGTCAATAGGCCATTTTCAGGGCGATTTTTATCCGATGTTGACCGTTTCCAGATACAATTAAAAAATGGGAACAGATGCGATGCTAATCGGCTCGGCGACGCAGGTTACGGCCGCCACCCATATGGAAGATAGGCAGAAAGACCATGCCTCCCAGCTTCTGGTACTGACCACCGAGAGCCAGAACGAAGCTTCTCAAGGCTTTGACACCAAGTCCGCGCTCGATATCGCCCGCATCATCAACCATGAAGATGCCAAGGTCGCGGCAGCGGTCAAGAAGGCAATTCCTGAGATTGCGCCGGTCATAGACAGGGTTGCCCGCTGCCTGCGCGATGGCGGCCGGCTGATCTACATCGGGGCTGGCTCCAGCGGACGTATAGCCGCGCTGGACGCAGCGGAATGTCCGCCCACCTACTCCACGGCCCCCGGGCAGGTGCAATACATCATGGCCGGCGGACCCAAGGCGCTGGCCTCGGCCGTCGAGGTCAACGAGGATTCCGAAGAGCTTGGCCAGCGGGATATCGCCCGCCGCCGCCCCACCCGTAAAGACGTTGTTATCGGTGTCTCCGCATCGGGCCGCACACCTTATGTAGTAGCCGCCGTGGCTTACGCCCGCGCCCGCGGAGCCCACACTGCCGCCGTCACCTGCAACCTGGGAACCCCGCTGGCCGCCGCTGCGGAGTTCGTCGTCATTGCCGACGTGGGCCCCGAGGTTATCTCAGGCTCCACGCGCATGAAGGCCGGCAGCGCCCAGAAGATGATCCTCAACATGATCACCACCGGCGCCATGACCCGGCTCGGCTACGTCTACGAAAACCTGATGGTCAACGTGCACATGCAGAACTCCAAGCTGGTGGAGCGCGGCATCCGCATCCTCATGTGCGCCTGCAAGATCGACCGCGCCACTGCCGTTGAAACCATCAAGTGCGCTGGCCGCAGCGTCCCTGTAGCCCTGGTCATGCTCAAAGCCAAAGTCGACAAACCCGAAGCCGTCCGCCGCCTCGCAAAGTCCGACGGCAACGTCCGCCTCGCCATCGAGGACAATGTGCTGGAGCTATAGAATCTTCAGACGGCTGGAGGATGTCTGTTTTGAAGACCATATTGATCACGGGCGGCGCAGGGTTCTTTGGCGGAATACTGAAGCGCAGGATGCTTGCGGCAGGTTATCGCTGCGTCAGCTTTGACCTTGTCGAGGATGAGAACAGGCACGAAAACCTGGTCAGCATCAAGGGAGATTTGCGAGACAAGACTCTTGTAGAGGAAGTCTTCAGCAAGTACCAATTCACAGCGGTACAGCACTGTGCCGCCATGCTGGCGCATGGCCTCAAGATAGACAATGAAGAAGTCTGGAACTGCAGTGTGGACGCCACGCGCAATGTAGCGGAAGCCTGCAAGCGGCACCGGGTCGCAAACCTCGTTTTCACTTCGACAAACTGTCTATGGGCAAGCAACCTTGGACATGCTATTGCCGAGGACGAACCTCCCGCGCCAGCCGAGACGTATGGCCTTGCCAAACTCCAGGCAGAAAAAGTGCTTCAGGAGTATGCGGACCTCCTGAATGTAGTGATCATCCGTTGCCCTACCATAATCGATAGCGGACGGCTCGGCCTGCTCGCCATCCTGTTTGAATTCATCGATGATAACAAGACGGTCTGGCTCGTCGGCAGGGGATCGAATCGCTACCAGTTTATCTATGCCGATGATCTGGCCCAGGCCTGCATGAAGGCGATGGAGCTGGGCAGATCGGATACATTTCATATCGGTTCCGACTACGTAGAAAGCCTGCGTGAGGTGTTTGAGTCAGTAATCCGGGCAGCAGGGTCCAGGTCGAAGGTTCGATCGCTTCCCAAATGGCCGGCCATCTTCGCCATGAAGCTGGCGCATCGTCTGCGAATCTCTCCGCTGGGTACGTATCACTACAAGATGATTGCCGAGGACTTCCTTTTCGACACAACCAAGATCAAACAGGCTCTGAACTGGCGGCCCACGTTGAACAATTCTGAGATGCTGGTGCGCGCATACCAGTATTACGCGGACAACCGGACAGAGATTGAAACGAGGTCGAACGTTTCTGCCCACAGCAAACCCGCATCAATGGGGGTGATCAGGTTGCTCAAATGGGTATCCTGAGTTCACGCCATGAGCCTCGATTCGGCAGAGTAGAAGTTATTATTCTGGCGTCCTATTCCCTTCTGGTTGCATGGACAGTTGCACATCATGTGCCGTGGGCGGATGAGGCACAGGCATGGCTTCTTGCGCGGGATTCGTCATTACACGATCTTTTTCGAGTCAATTTGCATTATGAAGGGTCGCCGGGACTTTGGTATTTGTTTCTTTGGGCGCTTTGCCGGATGCATGTTTCTTATGCGGCAATGCATTGGCTCACTGCCATTATTGCTGTCAGCGGCGTTTGGGTGTTTCTTCGCTTCTCGCCATTTCCACTGATCCTTCGCATCACTCTGCCCTTTACTTTTTATATTGTCTACCAGTACGCAATTATTGCGCGAAGTTACGTGGCAGTACCGTTGCTGGTCTTCATCATCGCGGCATTGTTTTCTAAGCCGGCGCAGAATCTCATTTCGCTTGCAATTGTCTTGGGCCTCCTGAGCAACCTTTGCGCGCAGGGCTTTGTACTTTCTGCGGGTTTTACCTTCGTTCTCCTGTTTCATCTGTGGCGGGAACGAAGGCCGTATTCACGATTTCTGAATCCAAAGCGCATGGCCGTTGCGTTTACTATCCTGGGCGCATTCTGGGCGGTCGCCATCTGGACGGCGACACCCGCGCCGGACAATAACTACTTACCCTATTCGCAATTGTCGCAACGGTTGAAGCTATTGTCTTCCGGCACGGGGGCTTCGAGCCTTCCAGCGGAAAATGCGAAATCAGCCACAAACCTTCTCGATAAGCCGTCTGAAGCGCAAGGAGGGAGCACACTCCAGCTTGTTGCTGCAACGGCGATGAAGGTTCTTACTTTTGGCTTTTCGAGTTTATTGTTTCATGCAATTGTAGTGCTATGCATAGTTTTGGCCTATCTGATTTCGAGGAAGAGATTGTTGGATATTGCACCGTACTTTTTGCTGCTGATATTTTTTGTTCTTGTCGTCATTCGGCCATGGTACCTCGGCCTTTTGTTTGTCGCATTGATCGGCATTCTCTGGATCGATTGGCCACGGGATGAGGAGCACCGCAAGCCTCTGTGGACTGCGCTGCTTGTGCTCGCCTTGTTTGTCAACATTTTGGAACAGGGTTCCTGGAGTGTTCGCGCGATCGCGGCCGAGATGCGGGATAGTTATTCGGGAGACAAACAGGCTTCCATCTTTCTCAGTAACCATATTACCGGAAAGAAAGTGGCGGGATTTCAGTTCTGGTCTGTGGGTGTTCTTCCTTACTTTCCTTCCAACATATTTGTAAACCAGCATAAAGAGGGATTCTGGCTTTGGAGCAAAGCAAATCAGGTGGATGATCAGGTAATGAACACTCTACAAGGGCGCCCCGATTACATTGTTATCGGTTTTGCCATTTACCCAGGCGCTCGCGGCGAGAATGCACAAGGATATTTCGCGAAATCGGATATATTTTATCCGGTGATTGAAGAACAGATATTTGCAACCGGTCTCTATGTAGAAACGCATCGCTATTGCGGGAACGCATTTTCAGGTTACGACTACCACGAGGGACTGTGTCAGGCGATCCTGGAGCCATCCACTCATTGAGACTCTTGTGGACCAATGCAGTTACCTGGCACCAAGTCTGTTCGCCTGATTTCGCTTGACACCGCCCCTGGGTACGAACCTCGGCGATTCCCCGCCCGATGCGGAGATTCGATTTACACTGAAAGGTCAGGAGTCTTCCGATTATCATGGATAAATTTGTCATTCGTGGCGGCAATCCGCTGGTGGGCACAATTCAAGTCTCGGGAGCCAAAAACTCGGCGCTGCCCTGCATGGCGGCGGCAATTCTGACGGAAGACGAAATTACTCTCGAAAACATTCCTCAGGTGTGGGACATCGCGACCCAACGGCGGCTGCTCACATCAATGGGCGCAGAAGTCAGTCCAGCCGGCGCATCGAACTCGACCACCATCAGTTGCCGTACGCTCTCCGATCCCGTCGCCAAATACGAAATCGTCAAGACCATGCGTGCCAGCTCCCTGGTGCTTGGTCCGCTCATTGCCCGCACTGGAATGGCGCGTGTGGCCATGCCCGGCGGATGCGCCATCGGCGGTCGTCCCATCGATCTGCACATCAAGGGACTGGAGAAGATGGGCGTCCGCATCACCCAGGAGCATGGCTATCTGGATGCTCGTGCGGAGCGATTGCGCGGCGCTCATCTGCTCTTTGACAAAATCACCGTCACTGGGACCGAAGACCTGTTGATGGCCGCGGTGCTGGCCGAAGGCGAAACCCTGATGGAGAACTGCGCGCGCGAGCCTGAGGTCATCGATCTGGCCGCGTTGCTCATCGCCATGGGCGCAAGGATCGAAGGCGCGGGCACATCCACAATTCGTGTGCAAGGCGTCAGCCGTCTGCATGGTGCGCGCTACCGCATCAACCCCGACCGCATTGAGGCCGGCACATTTCTGGTGGCTGGCGCCATCACCGGCGGTGACCTTACGGTGGCCGATTGCAATCCCGCGCACCTGAGCGCCGTGATCAACAAACTTCAGGAAGCTGGCGCTCACGTGAATATTCTCGACCCTGCGACGGTACGCGTGCGCTCGGTCGGCAAGCTGCGTGCGGCCGACATCTCCACCGAAGAGTATCCCGGCTTTCCCACCGACATGCAGGCGCAATTCATGGCGCTGGCCACCCAGGCCGAGGGCGTCAGCATGGTCCATGAGAACATCTTCGAGAACCGTTTCATGCATGTGCAGGAATTGGCGCGCATGGGCGCGAATATTAAAGTCGACGGCCGCACGGCCACGGTGCGAGGGCCGGCTCAGCTTTCCGCCGCCGCCGTCATGTGCTCGGACCTGCGCGCTTCCGCTTCGCTGGTGCTGGCTGCGCTGGTAGCCGATGGTGAGTCCATCCTCGACCGCGTTTACCACATGGATCGCGGCTATGAACGCATCGAGGAGAAGCTGGCTGGCGTTGGCGCCGAGATTCATCGCATGGGCAACGTCTTTGCTCCCAAAGTCAAACAGACAACCGCCAATTAATCGCCGGTAAGAGCATTTCCCGAATCAATCCCAGAAACAGACCGATTCCAAAAGTTACGAAAGTGTATTCCACAGCTTCGCGAGTACCACGATTCGCGAGTACCACGAAGAGTTGTGGCAGTTGCTTCCCACGCGCCTATGATATAGAACGGACGCAACAAATCGAGGTGAACTTCTTGAATTGGAGTGGAATCCCAGACCTGGCAGTTATTGCGCTGTTGACTTGTGCGTTTGCGTCCGTGGCGCGGCTCAATAAGAGTCCCGTCTCTGCGCTATGGCTGACGGGCTGGCTGATGGTATTGCTGCACTTTGCCGCCGCTCTGTTCTCGGATACTAAGGGCATTGGGGGTGGCTTGGCGCTTATCATCCGCTCGGCATCCTTGATCTGGGCCGCCCTGATGTTCACCTACGCGTCGCTTCCCTACCGCAGCAACAGTTCCAGCCGTTGGGTGCTCGCATCGCTTGTAGCGCCGGCCACAGCCTACATCACAATTCTCTATGTCGGCCCCCACGGGCACTGGGCTTTGAATCTGGCCGCGGCCTTGCTGGGCCTCTGCCCGCTGGGAGTAACACTGGCATCGATCCGCCAGATTAACCATCCGCTTCGCTGGCTTATCGTGCTTCTTTACGGATCGCTCTCGACCTTCCTGTTGATTTTCCAGAACCAGCCTGGAAGTGGTCACATCCTGGCCTGGAACGCCATCATGTTTGTCGCCTATTTTGGCAATTGCGTCTTTGCATTCTATGCATATCACCGCGTTACTACCGGGACATTCGTTACCATTGCTGGATTCTTCGCCTGGGCCTCGATCTTCGTCATTATGCCGATGATCGGGGTATTCGAACCTCGGGTGCATATCGAGAGCGAGGTGTGGAATCTTCCAGGATTTGTGGTGGCCGTGGGCATGATGCTGCTGCTGCTGGAAGACCAGATCGAAAGCAATAAACACCTGGCGCTGCATGACGTATTGACCGGATTGCCCAACCGCCGTCTTTTTCAGGACCGGATAGCCAACGCTCTGGAGCGCTCCCGCCGCACCGGAACGCAAACGGCTTTGCTGATGATCGATCTGGACCACTTTAAGAAGGTGAATGACACGCTGGGGCATCACGTCGGCGACCTGCTGCTGGAGCGAGTTGCAGCAATCTGCTCCGGGCGTGTCCGTCGTTCCGATACTGTGGCTCGAACCGGGGGAGACGAGTTTTCCGTGATTCTCGAGGCGCCTACCAGCCGTGCGAATGCCGAATATGTTGGCCATTCGCTGATCCAGTTGCTCAAAGAACCTCTCCAACTCGACGATCATACGCTGCGCATCGGCGCCAGCGTGGGCATCGCAATCTTCCCCGACGACGCAGCCGATATGGAGTCTCTCTGCGTAGCGGCCGACCTGCGGATGTATGAATACAAGCATCAAGCCGCTTCTATCGGAACCGCGATCCCGGCGCTTGAGTAAGCAGATTCCAGCTTGCAGATAGCTCAGTAACAGCCTCGCGCACGATACTTAAATGTATTGGCTTTTGGCGGGTGGCGCGCGTCTAGATTATCCATCATAGGTTTGGGTGCTCCAGGTCTCGACTTTGAGACCTGGGAACTCACATTTCTCAAACCACCCAGAATGGTTTTTATTGTTTGCGCAAATGAAAAGGCCCGGATGTGCTCCGGGCTTTTCACTCATTCACTACTTCACTCATTCACTTCCTAAAACTAACCGCGTCCACCACCACCGGGGCGGCGGCGGCGGCGGCGATTCTTGTTGTCGGGCTTCGGCCTGCCCGCGCCTGCCGGCTGTCCAACGACCGGAGCTGGTGCGCCATCGACGCGATTGAAGTTCGGCTCGTTCTCTTCGTCGATCTCCTCGCCGTCTACCTCGTCGAAGTCGTCTCCGCCTTCGATCAGGATGGTGCTTTGGTTTGATTTGGGCTGACGCTCGTCGAACTCATTGAGCGGCTTGCTCTGCCTGGGCTGCACAACTGGCGCGGCACCAGCGGCTGGTAACTCTGAGGCAGAAAGCTCCACCTCTTCCACTTCAGCCGCAGCCTGAGCCGGCGTGCCCAGCTTGGCCTTCAGCTCTTTGATGAGCGCCTTGCGGCTAAGCTTAATGCGATTGCCCTCGATGGCCAGAACCTTGACCATTACCTGGTCGCCCTCGCTGAGCTCGTCCTTCACTTCCTTCACGCGGTGTTCTGCAATCTCGGAGATGTGCAGCAGACCATCGGTTCCGGGGAACAGCTCGACAAACGCGCCGAACTCCGCCAGGCGAACCACCTTGCCCTGGTAAACCTTGCCCACTTCCGGCACGGCGGTGAGGTTGCCGATCATCTCCAACGCCTTCTTCAGGCCATCTGCATCGCAGGAGGCAACATTGACCCGGCCGGTGTCGTCCACATCGATCTTTGCACCGGTCTGCTCGATGATGCTGCGGATCGTTGCGCCGCCCTTGCCGATCAGATCGCGAATCTTGTCCGTGGGAATCATGACGGTTTCAATGCGCGGAGCATAAGCCGAGCGCTCCGTGCGCGGCCCGTCCAGCACAGCGTCCATCTTGTCCAGCAGGAACAGCCGGCCTCTGCGCGCCTGCTCCATAGCCTGGGAGAGGATGGCGTGAGTCAGTCCGCCAATCTTGATGTCCATCTGCAGCGCGGTGATGCCCTTGCGCGTGCCGGCCACCTTGAAGTCCATATCGCCGTAGTGGTCTTCAGCACCAGCGATGTCGGTGAGGATGGCATAATCTTCGCCCTCCTTGACCAGGCCCATCGCCACGCCGGCCACTGCTCCCTTGAGCGCAATACCGGAATCAAAAAGTGCTAGGCTTGCGCCACAGACAGTGGCCATCGAAGAAGAGCCGTTGGACTCCAAAATGTCGCTGACAATGCGGATGGTGTAAGGCGATTCTTCGGGGCTGGGCAGAACCGCGGTGATGGCGCGTTCCGCCAGCGCTCCGTGGCCAATTTCACGCCGGCCTGTACCGGTCATGCGGCCTGTTTCGCCCACGCAGAAGGGTGGAAAGTTGTAATGCAACATGAAGGGCTTCTTTTTCTCGCCCTCATAGCTTTCCAGCCGCTGTCCGTCGTCGGTAGTGCCCAGCGTGGCCGTAACCAATGCCTGCGTTTCGCCGCGCGTAAACAGCGCAGACCCGTGCACGCGGGGCAGCACGCTGGTCTCGATAGTAATTTGCCGAATCTCATCAAACGCCCGCCTGTCAGGCCGGATGCGCTCCTTGGTTACCTGCTCGCGGAAGATTTGCTCCCTCAGTTTTTCGTAATAGTGAGCCAGCTTCTTCTTAGCCAACGGATCATCGGCGGGCAACTCAGCAGCCAACTCGTCCTTGATCGCCTTGATCAGCGTCTGGCTCTCCAGCTTGGGGTGCGTCTTGGTGTCCAACGCATCCTTGAGCCGGTCCTCGATCTTGGTCTTGAGCTCGGCATAGTAAGCATCGTCGAACTCCGGCGGGGTAAAGGCCCTCTTGGGCTTGCCGGCCAGGGCCACCAGCTCCTCGATCGCCGCAACAATCTTCTTGATCTCCGTGTGGCCAAACTCGATGGCCGCCAAAATGGTCTCTTCAGACTCTTCCTTGGCGCCCGACTCGATCATCACGATGCCGTCTTTGTGGCCGACAACCATGATGTTAACCGTGGTAGCAGCGCGCTCGGCATAGGTGGGATTGATAACGAACTGGCCTTCCACGCGGCCCACGCGCACCGCGCCCACCGTGGCGCTAAAGGGAATATCAGAGAGTGCCAGCGCGCAGGCGGCGGCGTTGATGCCCACCACGTCCGGATCATTCTCCTTGTCGGCGGAAAAAACCAGGGCAATCAGCTGCGTCTCGTTGCGAAATCCATCAGGGAAGAGCGGGCGCAACGGGCGGTCAATCTGGCGGCAGGTCAGCACTTCTTTTTCGCTGGGCCGGCCTTCGCGTTTGATGAAGCCGCCGGGAATGCGTCCACCGGCGTACGTGTACTCGCGGTAATCCACCGTGAGGGGGAAAAAGTCGATGCCTTCCCTGGGTTCGGGAGAGGCCACGGCAGTGGCCAGAACAACAGTTTCGCCCGTGCTCACCAGTGCGGCGCCAGAGGCCTGCTTGGCCATGCGCCCCGTCTCAAAAATCAGCCGCTTGCCACCGGCAAGCTCAACTGCTACTTCATGCTTAGACATAGAGTCCTCTTTTCGTTGTTTTCACTTGGGAAACTTGTAGGGGGAAGGCGCCGGAAAGCAAATTCCCGGAGAGCAAATTCAGGAACGCGCTCAGCCCACAGCTCGGCGCCGTCCCTGGCAGCGGGTCGCGTTCGCCAGGCACCATAGCCCCAGGTCCTGTCGAGAACGGGGGCCGTGACCAATCTTCGGTCTGGGCGCTTCCGGGTCAATGTAGGCTTTCTGGGCCGGCTCTCTGGCTACTTGCGGATACCGAGCTTGCCGATGACATCGCGGTAGCGATCGGTATCGTGCGTCTTCAGGTAGTCCAAAAGGCGGCGGCGCTTGCTGACCAACTGTAAAAGACCGCGCCGGGATGCGTGGTCCTTAACGTGCGTCTTGAAGTGTTCGGTCAGTTCGCTGATGCGCGCACTCAGAATCGCGATCTGGACTTCGGGCGAGCCGGTGTCCGTATCATGAGTGCGGAAGCTTTCAATCAGGGTTGTTTTCTTAGCGGTCGCCAGCACGGCGTTTGTTACTCCTCTTGTCTTCTCTGTCCACTCTTCAGTGTCTATTGAGAGATTACCATGAATACGCCCCATTGCGCCATTCCTGGCCTTACCGAGTCCAGCCGGAACCTGACTGGAAACCTCTTCAGGTCAACGCACCATAAAAGGACATGAGGTTGCCTTACTGCTCCGCCTCCATCCAATAGTTGGCCCGTGCCACCACCCGCGCGCCGTAATCCTGCGCCAGGCGAACACGAATCGTATGCAAGCCGGGCGTCGTATCCGATGGGCTGAAGGTGATCAGGTAGCGGTTGCGGGCGTGCTGGGCCGACTCCACCACCCTGCTCTCAAAGCCCTTGTCGCCTGTGAAGGCATGGTACTCGCCGCCGCTCATGTGGGCCACCTCTTTGGCCACGTTTTTCTTGAAAGCCTGCACCAACATGAAAAGTGACGAAACCATGCTCATAGTCCGGTTGTCGCCGTTGTCCTTGAGGTCGTGGCTCAGTTCGGCGCGCGCCGGCGAATACGAAACGCTCAGTACAAGCACGTCGGATTGGCCGATCTTCTCAATCAGTTTCGCGGGCTTGGTGTGCTTGCTGCCGTGGTCGCGCTCCTCTGAAATGAGCAGCAGCACGCGGCGATACTCCTTGGGCTGGGATTCAAGCAGATCGACGGCGTAGCTGACCGAATCGAGAATTGCGTCGCCGCCGTCGCCTGGTTTCAGATGCTTTAGGTCTGCATTCACATCCTCGCTGGAGTGCGTGAAGTCGCGGATCAAATGCGCCTTCGAGTCGAAGCCTACCAGCGCCGCCTGCCCTTTACCGTCGGCAAGAAACAGATCCAGCAGCGGACCCAGCTTGGCCAGCTTGTTAAATTCCAGCTCGCCCACGCCGCCCAGCTCGACCGCCACCACCAGCGCCACCGGAGCCGTGTCCATTTCTTCCTGCACGCGAATCTTCTGTGGCACGCCGTTATCTTCCAGCACAAAATCCTGCGGCTTGAGGCCGTAGATAACGCCTCCGCCGGGTTTTTCCACCAGCGTAGGCACTAGCACCTCGTTAGCCGTAACGCGCAGGGTGGGCGACTCAGTGTGGGCTTTGGGCAGCGGAAGAGGTGGTTCTGCAGGGGGCATTTGTTGCGCGCAGGCGGCCGCGACGCTCACAAGCCATGCCATGAACATGATGCAATGGAAACGAAAAAAGCCAATTCGCATACAACGTCCAGTTTACAGTGGACAATGGTCAGTATTCCGCTCGCAGGATTGATTCACTGCGAAAGACAATCGAAAGTGACAGATTCCCTTGACGCGCCACAAACATTGGCCTACTTAATTTGACCACTGACCACTGACCACTGTCTTCACACGTGCTTATGCACTTCGCGGTCCAGGCGGTTAATCCACACGAGATAGCCGAGAAACTCCCAGCGCGTGCTCCAGAAAAAACTGAAGATATCGCTGGTCGTCAGCGTCTCCGCTCGCTTGCCGCTATAGGTCTCGATCCTCCAGCGCAGATACTCGCTCCGCCACGGTGCCAGCCGGTGGCCGCGCGTTGCATTCCACAGAAAACGAAGCGG
Organism: Occallatibacter sp.; assembly: GCA_050013195.1. Classification (GTDB taxonomy): domain Bacteria; phylum Acidobacteriota; class Terriglobia; order Terriglobales; family Acidobacteriaceae; genus Telmatobacter. Next base: position 6,344 of record JBEKFS010000006.1, on the reverse strand, counting down.
AGCAAGCATGGAAAGCCCCTTCGCATTGAGTATAGACTGCAAGGCGAGGACGCGTATGAATTGAAATAGGTCGCGCAAGCGCCGCCCGCCTGGACGGCCAGTCCCCGTAGGTGGTTAACCCGGCAGCTTGCTGAACAAGTCATTCTGTGACGAATTCAGTTGGGCAATCACATCTTCAAGCGCCGTCTGCTGGGTCTCGGACAGGGAAAGCTGCGTGGAGACCGTAGCCACATCGGCCTGCATCAGGTTGGTCTGTGCGGTGGTCAGTTGGGACTGCACGTTATTCACGGCGTCGGAAGTGGCTGTCACCTGGGTGATGGAGTTGTCGATGGTCACGCGCTGCTGGGAGACGTAGTTCAACGCCGCGCCCAATGCCTGCGTATCGCTCACTGCCTGTCCGGTGTCAACGGTGCCGCTGGAATAATCAGCGACTAGAGCATTGAGTGATCCAAAAACGCTGTTCGATCCCGTGCCCATGAAGATCTGGTCGCCCGGCACATTCAACTGAATCTTTTGACCGTTGGGAGTATGAAGATAATTGACATTTTCATCGCCATTGTAGGTGGTTATGGCCGGCGACGTGGACGTCGAAGTGACAAAGGGGGCCGTGGAAGTCTGGCCGCCGGCAAAGATGTACTGGCCCTGATAACTGGTGTTGGCCAGCGAAGTCACCTCATTCAGAATGCCGGAGATCTGGTTCGCGATGGACTTGACGTTGCTGGAGTTCATGGTGCCGTTATTGGCGCTGGTGGCCAGCGATATGGCCTGCGTAAGCTGGGTAACCACGCTGCCCAGGGCCGAATCTGCCACCTGTAACTGGCCCGTAACCAGGTTCGCGCTTTGCGTGAAGGAGTCGTCCTGCTGAATCTGGTTGAGCAGCAAAACATTCTCCCCCGAGGCCACCGGATCCTGGCTCAAGGAGGTCACGCGCACCCCACTCGACAGTTCAGAGGTCAACTGCTGCTCGCTCACCTGAGCCTGATCCAGCGAATCTACAAGATTCGTCGTGTAAAAGGGATCCACCCGCATCGCATTCCTCCAAAACAGGGACTAGGAACTAGTCCCTAGCCCCTAGTCCCTGTTCCCTGTCTTTAAGACACCGCCGTTTGATCACCCAGGTTCAACGACGCGGCCATGATCGTGTTCAACATCGCAAACACCTGTGAGGCCGCCTGATAACTGCGCTCGAACGTGGTCATGGATGAGGCCTCATCGTTCAAATTGACTCCGCTGAGCGCATCGTTCTGTGTCTGCAACTGAGTCACCGAGGCATTCTGCGCAGTATTCTCCGTTTGCACGCCGGAGACCGTCGAACCCAGTTCGGCCACAAAGTTTGAGTAGTAATTGGTTGGCGTCTGGCCGCTTACAATCCCTTGATTGGCCATGGCGGCCATAGCTGTGGCATTCGAGTTGTCGCCCGTCCCATCTCCCGCCCCGGCCGCGGCAATCTGGTTCGGATCGGTCATCACCACGCTCATGCTGGCCGCACTGCCCGCTACCACAGTGGGTTGACTGAAGATGTAGAGCGGATTGGCCGCCGTGCCGGTGACTCCATCCAGGTCTGTCCCCGCATTGTTCTGCGTATTGACCTCCGTGGAGACGCTGTAGGCCAGTTGATCGAGCGAGTTGAGCGCGCTGGGAATGTCGCCGTCACGCGCCGTCAAATAACCGCCCAGCGAGCCTCCGCCGGTCGCCAACTCCGAGCTGATATCTGTATTGCCAAGAAAGAAATCCGTGACCCCATTCACCATCCCAGTGGTCAACTGGTAGCTCGTTCCTCCGGAGAGCAACAACTGGCCGGAGGTCGTGGTGATCGCCAGGCCATTGTTCTCGGTCGTAATCTGATTGATCCCGATCAACTTCGACAGCTGGCTAAGATCGCTCTGGCGCTGGTCTTCGAGCGTTCCAGCGTCGGAGTTGGGCGAACTCGTCTGTATCTGCTGATTGAGCTGGGCGATGGCCGAGGTCAGCGAGTTCACCTGGCTGGTCACTCCTGACGCTTCCTGGTCCAGAGCCGACCTCTGTGAGCCCAGGCTTGCCGCGGCATTGGAGACGTCCCCGGCCAGCATGCCCGCCGCCGAAAGCACGTTCTGGCGCAGCGCGTTGTCGGTGGGATTCGCCTCCAGCGATGAAAACGAATTAAAGAAGTTGGTAATGTCGCTCCCGATGTCTCCCGCAGTTGAACTGGACGATCCCGAGTCCGGCGTAAACAGGGCCTGAAGCGTATTGAGCGACGTAAGTCGTGAGCCGGAGGCCGAAGCCAGCTGCTGCTGCTGGTCCAGCCGCGACTCCAGCACCCGATCCCGCTCGGATGTGGCGCCCGTCTCCGTTACCCCCTGCCCGTACGAGACTCCGTTGATGTTGAGCGGCTGGTTCTCCTGCCAGTTGGGTGTCTCTTCTGTGTAACCCGGTGTGTTGGCATTGGCCACGTTGTTGGCCACTACATTCAGCGCCTGCTGATCAGCATCCAGGGCCTGCGATATGATGCCCAATGCAGAGTTAATTGTCCCCATGGCCGCTCTCCGTTCCTCGCCATCCTGGCGCTGGCGGACCACCGTATTCCGAGGGTCCTTCGCGATACTCCAACCTGCCGGCGCGCAACTCACGTAGCCGGTTCATCACATTCAGGTTGGCTCGCGTCGCCTCTAATACCCTTGCAAATACAGCCATATCACTTGTTGCCTCTTTGCACTCCATTGCCAGCGCCGCACGATCGGCCGCATCTCCATGCGCCAGTTCGTTCTGCACCAAATCGCGGTTCAGGGCCTGACAACAGAGCGCCAACTCCTCCAGCCGGTCCGCATCCAGACGCGCCAGCGCCCGCGAAGCCTCAACAACCAGCTCCTTCATCTTCGGACGTTCGCGGCGCTCTCCCATCTCCTGCAAGCATTTGCTCCTTTCGCTACGGTTGGATTCAATCCAGGATTAAGACTGGCCGCCCAGCATCGAATCCACAACCTTCGAGGCCACATCTGATGCGGAGACGTTGTATGTTCCCGCCGCCAGCGCCGCCTGAATGCTGGCCACCTTGTCCATGCGAACTCCCGCATCGCCGGCCGTCTGTGAGACTTCGCTTCCCGCACTGCTGAATGTCGCCTGGTCGCTGCTCAGAGCGCTTCCACCCGTCGTCGAGCCGCTCTTCGGCTGGGTCGTTGTCGCCGGTGTGGCTTCGGGCGTTCCCAAAAGCGATTTCAACCCTTCAAGACTGCTGCGAATATCCATAAATTCATGACTCCTTGCCGAATTCATCGGCATCCCTACTAATCACTTTAGTCATTCACGGTTTTTCATGACGGTATTGCCGTACACATTCCCGGTTACTTGAGCGGTTACCCCTGAGTTACCTTTCGGAGTAAGCTGACGCACAATACCATTAGCAATTCCAAATCCACCATTCTCACTCAGTCCACGTCCCAACGCCTCCGATGCAAACGCTCCCAGCGCTCCGCCTGAGCCCGAGGCCGTGTCGCTCTCCTCCCCATCAAGGCCGTTCCCGCTGGTCAGCGGCTTCAGTAACTCCTGCATCATCTGCGCTTCAAACTCGTGTGCCGCCCTCACCAGTCGGGGCTGTGGCGTTATTGTTGAAGAACTTACACCCGACGCCCCCGCTATCCCCGAAGCCCCCGTAGCCCCCGAACCCGCCGTCGCCCCTAAGCCTGCCGACGTCGCTGCAATCGAATGCATCAGAGTACCTCCAGGTCGGCTTCCAGTGCGCCGGCCTCTTTCATGGCCTGCAGAATCGAGATCACATCCCGCGCACCCGCCCCTGTCCGTTGCAATTCCTGCACCAAATCCTCCACCGTCGCTCCTTCTTTCAGATCGATGCGGTTCACCGGCTTGTCGGTGGCCTGTACCGTCGTCTGCTGAACCACCTGCGTCGTTCCCGCTGATCCCGGATTGGGTTGCGATACCTCGTTTACGGAGATTACGTTGACACTCAACCCTCCATGCAAAATCGAAACCGGCTGCAGCCGCACCGTGCCTCCAATCACTACCGTCCCGGTGCGCTCATTGACCACCACCCGCGCCCGCGGATAAACGTCCACCTCGACGCCCTCCACTTTATCCAGCAGCGCCGCCATGTCCTCATCCGTCTCTGGTACTACCTCCACCCGCCGGCTATCAATCACGCGCGAACGCTTGGCGCCCAGCGTCTTGTCAATCGAGGCCGCCATCCGCTCGGCGGTATGAAAATCCGCATCGTTCAGCACCACGCTGACCACGCGCATCTGCTTCAGTTCAAATGGCACGGCCCGCTCCACCAGCGCCCCGCCTGGGACCCGTCCCGTGGTCGGATGGTTTGACAACTTGGTATTGCCTCCGCCGGTAGCCATATACCCGCCCAGCACCAGCGACCCCTGAGCCTGCGCGTAGATCTGCCCATCCGGGCCGTAGAGCGGAGTCATCAGCAGGATTCCACCCTCCAGCGAGCGCGCATCCCCGGCCGAAGAGACGGTGATATCCATCTTGTAGCCGGGACGGCTGAAGGGCGGCAGAGTGGCCACCACAAATACCGCGGCCATGTTCTTTACCTGCATGTTGCTGGCGCTGTTAGCTCCGGTCTGTGGAACTGTAATTCCCATCCGCTCCAGCGTCGAGATCAGCGTTTGTGCCGGAAAAACCGTCTGCGAGCTGTCCCCGGTGCCCCGCAGTCCCACCACCAGCCCGTAGCCCACCAGCTGATTGTCCCGAATCCCTTCGATGGTTGCTACGTCTTTGATCCGCGCCTGGTGCCCTGCCGTCGCGGAGTGGGCAGGCATCCCGGCCAGCAACGTAGCCAGCAGCAGCACCCCGCCCAGCGCTGCCCACCACCTGAAGCTTGCGCTCCTCTCGTGCTCCACCGTTCTCCTGCTCGCAACTCGCATTTCGATTCTCTATTCCCTATTCCCTAGTCCCTATTCCCTAGTCCCTATTCCCTAGTCCCTATTCCCTAGTCCCTATTCCCTAGTCCCTATTCCCTAGTCCCTATTCCCTTTTCCCTGCCTTTAGAACACCAACAGCTTCTCCAGGAAGCGCACAATCGGGTTCTGCCGGTAAGTCGAGTCGTTCACGATACCTTTGCCAGTCACTTCCAGCTCAAGATCGGTCATGGCTGTCGATTGCACCTGGTTCTGAGCGCTCACATCCTCGGGGCGCACCAGGCCGCGCAGTTTGATCAGCTGTGTCTGCTGCGAGAAGGTCAACTGGCGCGTGGCCTGCACCACCAGCATCCCGTTGGGCAGCACGTCCACCACCTCTGCGCCGAAAGTTGTCGTCAGACTGGAGCTGGTCGTGCTCTGGCCCTGCGCCGTGAGAGCCGAGGCTGCGGTCATCCCCAGAAGATTTTGCAAATTGTTTGAAGCCTTGAGCTTGCCAAACAGCCCTGTCAGGCCGGAGCTGGCATTGGAGGCACGGGAGTTCTTCACCTGTCCGTCGGTCGAAGCAGCCAGGCTTTCGGTCACCACAATCCCCACCACATCGTGCAGCCGGACTGCCTTGGCGTCGGTGCCCAGCCTTACCAGCCGCCCCTCTGAACTCCAGATCGAGCCCGGTGTTCGCACCTCCGCTGCCTGCTGCGCCCGCACCCGCTCGATGTACGACTTGAGAGCCGCCTCGGGCGGGGTTGCCTTGCCCGTGATTCCCGGCGTCGCCTTTTTCTTGCTGCCGATGGCATGTGCTGGCTGCACTGCAAAGAGCGCCACCACCGTCAGCAAGACCCCCACCCTCAGCAATCTCAGTCTCATGGCCGCACACCTGTCTTGGGTTGTAGCGTTGCTCGGCCAGGTCCCATGGCAATCGCCCGCACCACATTGCCGCCAATCGTCAAACGCACGTCGAGCGAAGCTCCTGCTGCGGCTGGATTGAGCGCGCGAGCCTCCAGAACCGCATCGACTCGCGCCGTATGCTCTTCTATAATCAGCCGGTCTCCGGTGCGAATCACGGGAAGACTCTGCGCTTCCCGTGTTTGTTCCGCAGCCCGCAAGGTTGCGCCGCCATACTCGTTGCGATGAGCTGTAACCAGCACCAGCCTCCCCGGCCCGCCCGGAACCAGTTCGTTGCGCACCAGCAGCCATCGGTCCCCGGTATGCGGGTCGTCAATCTCGCGGACAACTCCCCCTGACTCCTGTGCTTCTGATGCCGCGCTCTGCACTCCAGCCGGGACGAGCTCACCGGACGTGAGCATCATTTGTGCGCCGGAGTCGGTACCAGCTGCGGCCGGAACCTGAGCATAAGCGGCAAGCGCGGCTCCCAAAACCAGCAGCCCCACGCCCAGCACCCTTTGCAGACTTGTCCCCACCCGCCCCATTCTCACTCAGCCCTCCCTGCCCAGAAGCTCATCCCTAGCCCCTAGTCCCTATTCCCTA
>JBEKFS010000005.1:0-43742 GCA_050013195.1 Occallatibacter sp. | reverse complement strand
TTCTTTTGGCGTGTAGGGCTCTGTGGAGGGGTCGGGCTTACTCGACAGCTTCCGGTGTGTCGCGGTGTCTATTAGCTCTCTCAGCACCACGCCATGGGCAGCAAGGAAGCCCCTAATGGTGGTGTATCGCATGGCTATACTTTTTCTGCTGTAGCCTTGGGACAAGAATTCATCTGCACATGCTGTAACGTCCTGCTCCGTAACGTCAGCCACATATTTTGCTTTGGCCACTTGAAGGAAAGTGTTCAACGCTTGCTTGTACTGATGTATGGCAGAGTAGCCCAGCCCTAAGGATGGACGCTGTTTTTTCTCTAGATAATCTTCAACACATTCTGCCAGAGTCTTTTGCTCTTTTGGTTCAGTCTCTGGTTTAATTCCAAGGATAGCGTTGTCTGCATCCCGTCTTAGTTTTACTTGGAGTTTCGACAGCATGGTATCGGCTGCAAGGTAATCTTTGCCCACTGTTTTGTACACCAGCCGGTTCCCATCATAGTGTCTGATTTGGTAGACGCCCTCTGAGTAGGGCACTTCTTTGCCGTTGTAATGCATGACGCCGGGTTTATACTTGCCGTTTTTGCTTACAACAAGTTTGCCCCTACGCCAGCCATTATCCAGTTTTGCGTTTATAATCAGACTTGCCGTTCGGTTTGCCATGTTTGTTACCCCCTCAGGTATAAGCATAGCAAACTTTGCAATAGTATTACAACGGTTTTGCAAGTTGTTGAAAGGAAAAGTGGAAAATAAGTCCCCTCTTCCGCACCAAATTTCTCTCGTCCGGGCCTGCCGGACTGACCTGGAAAGCAGCTTTCAAGATGAATTTTCTTCTCATTTTCGTCGTCGTCGTGCATGTTATCGTGTGCTTTTTTCTGATCGGCGTGGTTCTGCTGCAGCAGGGCCGCTCTGCCGACCTGGCAGGCGCCTTCGGCGGCCAGGGCTCGCAAACCGCTTTCGGCCCCCGCGCCGCGGCCAACGTGCTCACCCGGCTCACGACCTGGTCGGCCATCATCTTCATGTGCACCTCTATCACTCTGACCATCCTCTACCAGCGCTCCACCACCGGCTCCAAGTCCGTGCTGGACAACTCCTCCCAGTCAGCACCCGCCAAGTCCGGCAAGTAGAAGCTTTTTAAAGCGCGATCTACTCAGGCGACAGGCCACACGGCCTGCCGCTTTTGCGTGCATCCAGTCCTCGAACCGCGTCTTACCGTGCCGCCACGTCCTACAATAAAATCATGATCCTGGAGAGCTTCCCCGCCGGCCCGCTGCAAGCCAACTGCATCCTGCTGGGCGACCCGGAGTCCGGCGAGGCCATCGTCATCGATCCCGGAGACGAGGCCGAGCGCATTCACGCCCGGCTCACCGAACTTGGCCTCAAACTGAAACAGATTCTCCTCACCCACGCCCACATTGACCACGTGGGCGGCGCTCTCAAGCTCAAACAGTTGACCGGCGCGCCCATCTATTTGAATGAAGACGACTGGTCGATGCTCAAGACGATGAAGATGCAGGCCTCATGGATCGGCATTCCGACGCCGGAGACCGCGCCGCCGGATGAAGGCCTGGCCGATGGCCAGATTGTGGGTTTGGAGCGCTACCCGGCCCAGGTCATCCACACTCCCGGCCACACCCAGGGCTCGGTCTGCCTGTACTTTGCCCCGCTCAAGCTGCTTGTGGCCGGCGACACACTCTTTGAAGGCAGCATCGGCCGCACCGACCTGCCCGGCGGCAACTTCGATCAGATCATCGACTCCATCCACACCCGCCTGCTGGCGTTACCCGACGAAACCCGGGTTCTGACCGGCCATGGACCCGAGACCACCATCGGCAAGGAGCGCCGAAACAATCCCTTCCTGCGCGAGCAGTGAGAAGAAAGAGATCAGAGAACAGAGATCAGAGAACAGAGATCAGAGAACAGAGAACAGAGATCAGAGAACAGAGATCATAGATCAGACTGAAAAACTTGTTTGTGCATTCGATTTCAGATAATCAACCAAACCTGCGACTCCGCGGCTGAACTCTGCCTCTGCCGCGAGCAGGCTCACCACCAGCCAGCCCGACTCCGCCATCCCAAAGAAATAGCCCGGATGGAGCCAGACGCCCCGCTTGATCAGGGTCAGCACTGTCTGCTCGTCGGGCCTGAGCGCCGGAATCCGCAGGACCGCGTACCAGCCGCCCTCGACCTCCAGCCGGTTTACCTCCGGCAGACGAGCTAGTTGCCGGTCGAGTTCAGTGAGGTTGGCGGCCACACGATCCCGAATTTGCCGTTGAATCGACTCGCGGCCTTCGAGCCAGGCAGGCAGCGCGTGCTGCACCGGCGCGTTCATGGAGAGAAACGTGTCGGCAATGACCTCCAAACGATCCAGAGCCGCAGCAGCCTGCGGTCCTGTAGTCACGATCCAGGCAGCCTTCATCTGCGGCAACCCGGCAATCTTGCTCAGCCCGCTGACCACGAAGACCGGAACCCCCTCAAGCCCCGTGGCAAAGCTCTTCCCTGCCCCGTTGAAGCCGTAGTCGAGAAAGACCTCGTCCACAATCAGCGCGAGATTAAACTCACGGCAGAGTTTCGCCAGTTCCTCGGCCTCCCACGGCTTGGTAAAGTGGCCTGTGGGATTATTGGGATGAACCAGCACGATGGCCCGCGACTGCGGTGTAACAGCGCGGCGAATTCCCTCCGCATCGATTTGCCAGCCGTGGTCGTAGACCAATGGCGCGGGCTTCAACTTCACATCGTCCAGTACGGCCAGGAAGTCGAAGAGCGGATAACCCGGCTGAACGACAAGAATCTCACTGCCCGCATCGCATAGCAGCCGGAAGAGGAAGCTGTAGGCCTCGCTGGTGCTGGTGGTGAGAATGATCTGCTCGGGCTTGAGCGCAACGCCGTGGTCCGCATAGTAGGCGCAGACTGCCTGGCGAGCGCTCGGCAGCCCGCGTGGTTGTGGATCGTAGTCCAGCGCCTGAGGATTAGCCAGAGCCGCCAGCAAGGCAGGATCGTAGGTGAAGCCGCAGCGCGTGGGATTCGAGGCTGTCAGGTCCGCAATGGGCTCGCCGTCCGCAACGCGCAGCCGGTGCGCCCGCGCCAGCTCGCTCTCTTCCGTGTTCCAATTGGTTCTCTCGGAAAAGCGCATTGATTAAAAGTCCTCAGGGGCTAAAGCCCGACATTATTTTGTCGCATTTGCGGCACGACTGAAGTCGTGCCCTGACGCTTCGTGCTTCTCAGCGGCGTCTGCCACAATAGAAGAAGGCGTCCTTTTCAACATTACACGGGCACACATGATTCGGAAACATACAGGAGGAAGATTGGCTCTGCGCGCAGTGGTCTTTGACTTTGGAATCGTATTAACTGGACCACCGGACGCCGCGGCCTGGGCCTCCATGTTACGCATCACCGGCTTGCCCGAAGAGCGGTTTCATAGCCTCTACTGGACCAATCGCCCCGCCCTTGATGAAGGCAAGCTGACCGGCATCGGCTACTGGCAGAAGTTTCTGCGCGAGGCTGGATTGCCGCCCAATCAGGCCATGGCAGAAGAGCTGAATCTGTGGGACGCGCGCCTGTGGACCGTCCAGAACCCCGTCATGCTGGCCTGGCAATTGGCCGTCAAGCAGAGCGGCCTGCTTACCGCCATCCTCTCCAACATTAGTGACAATGTGCTGGACAGCATTGAGCGCGAGTTCGACTGGATTCACCGCTTTGACGTGCTGGTGTGGAGCTATCAGTTCGGCGCCGTCAAGCCCGACGCTTCCATCTATCGCCACACGCTTGCCAAACTCGGCACGCAACCCGAAGAGACGCTCTTTATTGACGACAAGCGGCCCAATGTGGACGCTGCGCGTGCGCTCGGCATTCAGGCTATCGAGTATTTCAGCGTGGAACGGCTGCGCAAAGAGCTGATCGCCATGGGATTGGAAGGAATTTTGCCGCTGCCAGGCTGAGATTGGCAGGAAGCTGTTTACCCCGCCTTAGACGTTTATATCGCTAAGCTCTGTATTTTCTATAGTTTCCCAGTAAAAAAGACTTAGATACCCCATGGGGGTATGGGGGGGTAGGGGGTGGGGGGTCCTTCCGGGGGTACTGACCGAGCATCCCCTGACCGATTGGACAGAGGATGCTCATACTTCTTCAATCTGTAATTGTGCGCCATCGAATGGTAATTATCTGCAAAGGCTGGCCCGGTACACTTTTCTTATGGCACTTCGCCTTTATGCCGCCACCACCAGCCAGGGCAAGTTGCGCGACTTCCGCACCGCAGCGGAGGCGCACGGCCTGATGATTGAGCCGCTGCCAAAGCTTGAAGAAATTCCCGCGCCGGAGGAGGATGGCCTGACTTTTGCCGCCAATGCCACGCTCAAGGCTATTTACTATTCGCGCTTTGCTCCCGGCGAATGGGTACTGGCTGACGACTCCGGCCTGGAGGTGGACGCGCTGAACGGCGCGCCCGGCGTGCGCTCGGCCCGTTTTGCCGCTGACGCCGGAGTGGTGGACTCGCCCGACGCCAACGACAATACAGATGTCTGGAACAATATGGAGCTGCTGCTGCGGCTGACCGGCGTTCACGCGGAGCAACGAACGGCGCGTTATTGCTGTGTGCTGGCAGCCGCCCGCGACGGCGTAGTGCAGCACACCGCTGAGGGCACGGTTGCGGGGCTGATTTTGGAATCGCCGCGCGGGACGGGAGGGTTCGGCTACGACCCGCTCTTTTACCTGCCCGCGCTGGACCTGACCATGGCCGAACTGGATTTGGAAACCAAGCACACGCTCAGCCATCGCGGACGAGCGATTGAGGCGCTGCTGGGGATGTTGGGAGTTTGAACGCGCGTGACGATGGGGCGGTTTGAGGCATGAATTCCCCGGTCCCCAAATGCGAGGGACCGGGGGCACCCAGCATTTTGAACAGTCGACAAGATCAAGGCGCACTTAGCGCCTTGACGGGTGTGATGTGGAACACTAATAATGGATAAAAATCAGGCCATGCTTCCCCGTTTCATCTTTGGAAACCGCCGAATCACGGAATCTTGCCTGGAAATTGACGTGAAGCCGTAAGGAGCTGACACCGCTATGGCAACTGCTCAAATCCCTGCCGCGCATACCGTTCGTCGCGGCGTTCAGCCGCTGCGCGCCGCAGAGGGCTCGTCCTTTCTCTGGCACAAACTACATTCGCTTCTGGGCATTATCCCGCTCGGCGCTTTTCTGCTGGAGCACCTGCTGTCGAATTTCGAGGCGCTCAAAGGGCCGATTGCCTACGGAGCGCAAGTCAAGTTCCTCAACAGCCTGCCGATGGTGCGCGTGCTGGAGTGGGTGTTCATTTTTCTGCCACTCCTATTTCACGCCTGCTACGGGGTTTGGATCTGGCTGCGCGGCAAGTCGAATATCGTCTACTATCCCTGGGCGGGCAATTGGCTCTACGTCGCCCAGCGCTACACCGGGCTGATCGCCTTCGCGTATATTACGCAGCACGTAATTCGCCAGCGCTTCATGGGCACTCCGCTGCCCGAGGTACCTTACGCAGCCTTCCACAAGGTGCAGCAGGAGCTGGCCAACCCCTGGATGCTGGCTATCTATATAGTGGCCATGATCGCCATCTGCTGGCACTTCGCTTACGGCGTTTGGCTCTTCGCGGCCAAGTGGGGCATCACTCCCGGCACAAAGGCTCGCAAGCGTTTTGGAGTTGTGTGCGTGGCCATGGGACTGGCGCTGGCGGTGTTGGGGCTGTGGAGCATGTGGGCGTTTGTTGGCGACCCGAAGTACAAGAACACGCCGGAGAACCCGGACATCACCCTGTTGGTTGCTCCGGCAGCCGCTGGAAGTTTTTTGATTTAGCGCCGTCGCACAGATCGAAAGGAAGATATTTCATGGCAGCACCCAGAATCATCGTGGTTGGCGGAGGATTGGCCGGACTTTCAGCGGTCATCAAAATTGCCGAGGCCGGCGGGAGTGTCGATTTGTTTTCCATCGTCCCAGTCAAGCGTTCGCACTCGGTTTGCGCGCAGGGCGGCATCAATGCGGCCAAAAATTTGAAGGGCGAGGGCGACACCACCTGGAAGCACTTCGACGACACCATCTACGGCGGCGACTTTTTGGCCAACCAGACGCCGGTGAAGCTGATGTGCGAGGCCGCTCCGGCGATTATCGATTTATTGGATCGCATGGGCGTGCCCTTCAATCGCACCCCCGAAGGGCTGCTCGACTTTCGGCGCTTCGGCGGCACGCTCTATAACCGCACCGCCTTTGCCGGAGCTACGACAGGGCAGCAATTGTTGTATGCGCTTGACGAGCAGGTTCGCCGCTACGAGTCCGAAGGCAAGGTGAAGAAGTACGAGGGCTGGGAGTTTCTTTCTGCCGTGATTGATTCGAAGGGCGTGGCACGCGGCATTACCGCGCTTGATCTGCGCACGATGGAGCTGAAGAGCTTTCCGGCAGGCGCTGTAATTTTGGCGACCGGCGGCATCGGGGCTATTTTTGGTAAGAGCACCAACTCCGTGGTCTGCACCGGCTCGGCGCAATCGGCTGTCTTTCAGCAGGGCGTGTACTACGCTAACGGCGAGTTCATACAGGTGCACCCGACGTGCATCCCCGGCGAAGACAAGCTGCGCCTGATGTCGGAGTCGGCGCGCGGCGAGGGTGGACGCGTGTGGGTTCCGCGGACCGCCGGCGACAAACGCCTGGGCAAACAGATTCCCGAGGCTGAGCGATTTTATTTCCTCGAGGAGTGGTATCCGAAGTACGGCAACCTGGTGCCGCGCGACATTGCCACGCGCGCCATTCACAAGGTGGTTTACGAGAATCACCTGGGCATCGACGGCCAGCCGATGGTCTATCTCGACCTGACGCACATTGACCGCGCCACGCTGGACCGCAAGCTGGGCGGCATTCTGGACATCTACGAAAAGTTTGTCGGCGACGATCCCCACGAAGTGCCGATGAAGATTTTCCCCGGCATGCACTACACCATGGGCGGCGTGTGGGTGGACTTCAACCAGATGACCAACATTCCCGGCATCTATGCTATTGGCGAATGCGATTACCAGTACCACGGCGCCAATCGCCTGGGTGCTAACTCGCTGCTTAGTTGTATCTATGCCGGATTCGTCTCAGGGCCCCACGCTCTGAATTACGTCAAGAGTCTGACTGCTGCGGAAGGCGACGGCGGCCATGCGGCAGAGGTGACTCGCCAGGCCGAGATCAACGACAAGTTGCTTAAGAACGAAGGCGCGGAGAATCCATTCAAGTTATGGCGTGAGTTAGGCGATACGATGACCAAGCATGCCACGGTGATCCGCTATAACAAGGGACTCAAGCAGGCCGACGAGAAGATTGTGGAGCTGATGGACCGCTACAAAAATGTCAGCCTGGCCGACCGCAGCCAATGGGCCAACACCAGTTTTGCCTTTGCGCGGCAACTAAAAAATATGCTGGAGCTGGCGCGCGTGGTGGCTCAGGGAGCGCTGCTCCGCGATGAATCGCGCGGCGCGCACTACAAGCCCGACTTCCCGGAGCGCAACGACGAGCGGTTCCTGAAAACCACCAAGGCCAGCTTTACGAATTCAGGTCCGCGCTTCGAGTACGAAGAGGTCGATACGCAATTCATCCAGCCGCGGCGACGCAGCTACGACGCGGCAAATTAAGGGAGACTGACCATGGCAACCAAGACAGTACAATTCGAAATTAAGCGTCAGGCCAGCCCCGATGATCCCGCTGTGTGGGAGCGCTTCGAGCTTGAATGGCGACCCGGCATGAACGTGACCACCGCGATGATGGACATTGCCGCCAATCCGGTCACCGCCAGCGGCAAGTCGACTACCCCCGTTACTTATGATTCGTGTTGCCTGGAGGAGATCTGCGGCTCCTGCGCCATGCGCATTAACGGCAAGGCACGCATGGCATGTTCGTCGCTCATTGATAATCTTGAACAGCCTATCCGCGTTGAGCCGCTCTCGAAGTTTCCGCTGGTTCGCGACCTGCAGGTTGACCGATCGGTTCTGTTTGAAAATTTGAAGGCCGTCAAGGCATGGATTCCCATCGACGGCACTTATGATCTGGGCGCAGGCCCGCGCGTCTATCCGCAGCAGCAAGAGATCAACTATCCGCTCTCGAATTGCATCTCCTGCACCTGTTGCATGGAAGTCTGTCCGCAGTTCAACGAGGAGACGGGTTTTGTGGGCGCGGCCACCATCGCTCAGGTCAAGCTCTTCAACAACCATCCTACCGGCAAGGTTCTGAAGGAAGAGCGGCTGCGGGCATTGGCCGGTGACGGAGGCATACAGGAGTGCGGCTTTGCGCAGAACTGCGTCGAGGTCTGCCCCAAGAAACTTCCGCTCACCAATACCATCTCCGATATCAGCCGCGACGTTTTGGTGCAGAAGGCAAAGGATTTTCTGCTCGGTTGACGATCCGGTCGAAGGCGTGCATGGCCTCATGTTGAGATAGGCCTGTCTGCTCTCATCATGGCGATATGATGCGCTTTGCCTGGGGAGATTCGCGCCGCAGATACACCCAGATATAGAAAACGCTCATCACCAGCAGGATGAGCGAGGCCGGCCGTATCATCACTAAGGTCAGCATCTGTGCGAAGATTCCCGTTGTGTTCACGTGCATTTGATTCCAGAGAATGTTGAGAATTGCCAGCGTAATATCAGCTGTCAGCAGCATCCCCGCGGAATTCACCAGCAATGCGATCCATGCAATCGGGCCACCCTCGGACCATAACAAAGCGCATGCGGGAATGGTGAGCATCAAGAGCTTGGCATCCCACGGCCGATGATAGGTCACCAGCATGGTAAGAGGCACGATGCCGGCGAGCGCAATCCATGCTCTGGCCGGCGAAAAACTCGACCGCAGAGTGCGAGCAGCCCATAACAGCAGAAGCACGCCACAGACTAGATAACTGGCTGGATTATAGAAGCGCGGATTGTCGCGGAAGATGCTGATGGCCGCCTGCAGATCGATGACCATGAAGGCACTACGGCCGGTAAGAGAGGCAGGGCCCGGTTCATTGATGCCGCCGGGCGCCGAAATGATTGCCAGGTTCGATTGCCAGTCTTCAATCCAATGCGGCGCGACATGCGAAATCCACAGAAAGGCCGACAAACCCAAAACAGCAGTAATAAAGAGAGATTGCAGCGCGCGTTTCCGATTCACTCCGCCTGCCAATAGGAAATAGAGCCAGACCAGGCCCGCGTCATGGGGCTTGATGGCGAGGCTGAACGCGAGGCACAGAATTCCTGCCAGCACAAATCGATTTCGAAGGAAGCACCAGACGGCTACCACGCAAAGTCCTACGGCGATTCCGGCCGTATTGCCGGCGCCGAAGATCGATTCGCAGTTGGCAAGCAGGATGAAAATCAGGAAGAGGGAGACGTCTGGCGCATAGCTCTCCCCAAGATTCCACATCAGCAGGGCGGCAAGAATGAATACACCGCCCGTGAGCACAAGCCACAGCACATGCGCAGGCCCCCACGGCAGCATCGCAAAGGGAGCAACGGCGATGAATGCGGTAGGAACGTTTACATACAACACCACAGCCTGATGAGCCGAGAGAGTTTCCGACGGGCGCTCACCGCCCTCAGCCCGGTAAACTTCCTCCAGCTCACTCACCTTGTATGGATTGTGGTGTTGAAGCAAACAACGCGTGCCGTAGTAGACTGCCCTGAAATCCACCCAGCCATTGGCATCATGCCCAACTGCGAAGCCCCACCAGATGGAAATTCCGCTGGCCAGCAGTATCCACGCCAATGCGATGCGCCGTTTCCCCGTCATGGTCGGCCTCTCTGCGGATCGCGCCGCACGTAAATCCACAGATAGAATATGCCCATCGCCAGCAGGATGAGCGGGACAGGCTGCATCAGGACGACGGTCAGCAGCTTTCCGGAGATTCCCGCGGTGGAGATGTGCAAGTTCCTGGTGAGCGTGAGGAGAATGGTCAGAGGTATATCCGCAGTGGAGACAATCGCCGCGGTACTCAACCCAAGCGCAACCCAACGGATCGGTCCGCCCTCAGCCCAAAGCAGAGCACAGGCGGGAACTGTCAGCAGCAGCAACTTGGCATCGTAGGGCCGATGATAAGCCACAAGCAGGGTAAGAGGCACCACTGCGGCGAGCGCCAGCCAGGCTCGCGCCGGCGAGAATCGCGCCCGGAGAGTGCAAACCGACCAAACCAGCAGAAGCGATCCGCAGACCAGATAGCTGACAGAATTGTAGATGCGCGGATCGTCGCGAAAAACGCAGATCACGGATTGAAGGTTGATGACCATTCCAAGGCCGCTTCGAGCCACTGAGTTAAGTGATGGATCGATGGGCCCGCAAGCTGTGAGGATGTTCGTGTGCAATTCTTGTATCCAGTGCGGCGCGATGGGCGTAACCCACAGAATGGCCAACACCGATAGAACGGCGGTCGCCAGGAGGGTTTGCAGCGCGCGCTTCCGATAGGGCGCGCCCGCCAATAAAAAATAGAGCCATACCAGGCCTGCGTCATGGGGCTTGATGGCAAGGCTGACTGCAAGGCACAGGATTCCCGCCCAAACAAACCGCTCCCGTAGGAAACACCAGACGGCCACCACACAAAGGCTTACGGCGATTCCCGCGGTATTGCCGGTGGCAAAGATAACTTCGCTATTGGCAAGGATGAAACAGATCAAAACGCCGGAGATTGCCGGCGAGTAACTGGCGCCGAAATTACCCATCAGGAATCCGGCAAAGACGAGGCTTCCGGCGGTAAGGATCATCCACAGAACGTGCGCAGGCGCCCACGGCAACATAGCGAAGGGAGCGATGAGGATTGATGTGGCGGGGAAGTACACATTCCACGTCAGATTTTGCCGGAGTCCATCTTCGTTCGCCAGCAGGCGCTCACCAGTTGCCAGATAAACACGCAGCGGCTCGCCTGTTTTGTAGGGATCGGCGTGTTGAAACAGGCATTGCGTGTCGTAATAGACTCCTTTGAAATCCAACATCAAATCATGCCTGTTGCGTTCCAGAAAGAACCCAAATAAAACAGAAACCCCGCAGGACAACAGCAAACAAACCAAAGCAGTCCGCTGTGTCCTTGTCATCCTGAGTCTCACTTTCTGCCGGAAACTGCACCAAGGCCAGGAATAATCTGCTGAGCGGCCTTCTCCGGAGTCTATCGGATTATGCCTGTGTGAGCGCAAGCGGTGTTCTCGGGAGCTCTCCTGGATCTGCCATTGCATCTCCAGCTGAAGCGCGCCGCACGTAAATCCACAGATAGAATATGCCCATCGCCAGCAGAATGAGCGGGGCGGGCCGAGTCAGTACGACGGTCAGCAGCTCTGCAGAGATCCCCACGGTGGAGATGTGCAAGTTCCTGGTGAGCGTGAGAAGAATGGTCAGAGGGATATCCGCAGTGGAGACAATCGCCGCGGTACTCAACCCAAGCGCAACCCAACGGATTGGCCTGCGTTCGGCCCAGAGCAGGCTACAGGCAGGAACGGTCAGCAGTAGCAGCTTGGCATCGTAGGGCCGATGATAGGTTACGAGCAGGGTAAGAGGCACCACTGCGGCGAGTGCCAGCCAGGCTCGCGCCGGCGAGAACCGCGCGCGGAGAGTGCAAATCAGCCATACCAGCAGAAGCGATCCGCAGACCAGATAGCTGACAGAATTGTAGATGCGCGGATCGTCGCGGAAGACGTAGATTGCGGATTGTAGATTGATGATCATGCTGGGGCCGCTGCCGCTGTTTGCGGAGTTAGGTCCTGGGTTGCTGGCACCGCCGGGCAACAGATCCACCTGGATGTTGGAATGCAGTTCCTGTATCCAATGAGGCGCGATGGGCGTAACCCATAGGATGGCTATAACCGCCAGAGCGGCAGTTAACAGGAGGGTTTGCAGCGCGCGCTTCCGATATGACGCGCCCGCCAATAGAAAATAGAGCCAGATCAGGCCAGCGTCATGGGGCTTGATGGCGAGGCTGACTGCAAGGCACAGGATGCCCGCCCAAACAAACCGCTCCCGGAGGAAACACCAGACGGCTACCACGCAAAGGCTTACGGCGATACCCGCGGTATTGCCGGTGGAAAGAACTGCTTCGCAGTTGGCAAGGATGAAGCAGATCAAAGCGCCAGAGATTACCGGCGCGTAATTTGCCGCGTGATTCCACATCAGAAAAGCGGCCAGGGTGAGGCTTGCGGCGCTGAGAATCATCCACAGCCGGTGCGCCAGGCCCCATGGCAGCATCGCGAAGGGGGCAATGAAGATTGAGGTAGTCGGCAGGTATATATTCAGCGACAGAACTTGCCGAAGCACGTCCGACAGCGAGGGATGGTCTTTTTGTTCTGCCAGATAAACGCGCGCCGGCACGCCGTATTGATAGGGATCGCTGTGTTGCAACAGGCATCGCGCATCGTAATAGACTCCCTTGAAATCGATCATTCCATTGGGCGAGGCGCGCTCCAGGGATAAGGCCCATAAAGCGGATAGCCCGCAGCACAACAGCAGCCAAAACAGGGCGATGCGGCGCGTTCTTCTGGTGCTCATCTTCACTCTCAGAACTTTCGGCCGTTCAGAGCTTGAATTAAGGCCGAGAGGAAATAATCGAAATTCTAACACGCAATAAAGTAAGGGAGAGAACGCAGCGGCAATGGACTAGCCCAGCGTGTCTCTCCCCGGTAGCAACAGAGGGTGATCAATTGTACTTCCAGATCCAACTCATGGCAGGATCTGGTAATGCCGAATCTGAGCGCCGCGCCACATATGACTGACACGGTACACATTCAGGGAAGTGCGGCCTTTGCTTTTGGGAATATACGCCTTCACATAGATCTGGCGTACATCCCCACCTGCATTGGCGCCAGGCATCGTCTGTCCTGGCGATGCCCGGACAACAGGCTAAATGGCGCTGGCAAATGCCGTGCTGATGCTTCCGAACGCGGTGCTGATGACGGTGGCCAGGGACTGCATACTGGCTGTAGCGCCGAGGGCTATGATAGCAACGACCAAGGCGTATTCAACCAGGTCCTGACCTTCCTCGTGGCTAACAAGGTTATGAATCTTCTCAAACAAAGTAAGCAATAAAGTGTTCATTTTGCATTCTCCCCTGATTTGATTTTCTCTTCTCTGTAGACACACCCGTCCCTCCAAAGCCAGGTATGCAGCTTTTGCGATGCTAGATCAATGAGCTACAGACTACAGAGCGCTGGCAAATGCCGTGCTGATGTTCCCGAACGATGTGCTGATGGCAGATGCCAAGCCCTTCATGGCGGCGGTAGCGCCAAGAGCGATGATGGCAACAACCAGAGCATATTCAACCAGATCCTGGCCTTCTTCGCGGCACATCAAATTCACATACAGCTTGATAAGCATGGTATTCATTTGTTTTCTCTCCGTAATTTGATTTTCTGAGTTGTCGGACACACGCCTTTTCTGAAGGCGTGTGCATAGCTGTCTTGGCAATGCCTAGACAATAGGCTAGGCTACAGTGCGGTAGCAAATGTCGTGCTGATGTTTGAGAACGAGGTGCTGATGGCAGATGCCAGACCCTTCATGCTGGCGGTAGCGCCAAGGGCGATCAGGGCAACAACCAGAGCATATTCAACCAGATCCTGCCCTTCCTCACGGTTCATCAACTTAACATACAGCTTGAGAAGCATGGTATTCATTTGTATTCTCTCCGTCTTATTGGTTTTCAGTTTGGCACACTCCTTCACACGGAAGGCGTATGCATGGCTAATGCGACGATGCCTTGTATATTGGCTACAGGGCAGTGGCAAATGTTGTGCTGATGTTTGAGAACGAAGTGCTGATCACGGAGGCCAAGCCCTTCATGCTGGCAGTTGCGCCAAGTGCAATCAGAGCAACAACCAGAGCGTATTCAACCAGATCCTGGCCTTCCTCATGGCTCGTCAGGTTCTGGAACTTCACATACAGCGTGAGAAGCATGGTATTCATCGGTGTCCTCTCAGAAAATTGAGTCTCCCAGCCTGAGGCCGAGGCAACCAGTACCTTGCAAGTACCGTGCCATTCATGATTCCAAGAATTGATTCATATATGAGCTATATAAATCAATAACTTACGGAGGTTAAATTAAAAAACTGAGGTGTATACATTTGTATACAGGGTGTATCGGACAGACCGGTCTTGTATACATAACACTAAAGTGTAGTAACCGGAAGGTCACAGGCACCGGACCGGAAGCGTTCAAGCGGACGCGGGTTCGGGTGAGCGGCTAGAGCCGTTGTGCTGATTGTAAAAATAGCCGTAGGAGGGGTCGACCTACGCAGGAATCGTAGACGGCGAACGAAGTAGAATAGCGTCCATGGCAAGCAAGACACGTACAGAGGCAGAAATCGATCAGCATGTGCACATGCACACCCCGGAGCAGCTCGCGCAGATTCCCAGCGAAACCCGTGAATCCTCGACGCCAGAGATGATTCCGCCGGGAGAGCCTGACACTCGCCGGAAGATTCTTCGCGCTATTGCAACACTGCCCTTCGTAACCGTCTGCGGCCTGGCGTTCGGGTTCACCGCTGGAATGCTGAGCCTTACTCTTTTGCTGCCAAAAGCTCCAAGCACACGCGATTACATTTTCTATTGGGTTACCAGCCAGCAACTTGCTCACCATGCAAACCCTTATGATCCCGTATCCAGTACGCAGCTTGAGCGCGCTGCGGGGCTTCCTCTCAATCTGAATCCTGGATTGATGCGAAACCCGCCCTGGGCGCTTCCGCTTGTCTATCCGCTACGATTCATCAGTTTGCGCGTGGGATGGGTGCTGTGGGCCTTGCTTTTGATCGCGTGCCTGGTGGTTTCGGTCTACTTGGTCTGGATCATTTACGGCAGGCCCGGAAATCGCAGGTACTTGCTGGGCTATTCCTTTGGGCCGGCGCTGCTTTGTGTGATCTTCGGACAAACCTCGCTCTTCGCGCTGCTCGGATTTGTCCTGTTTTTACGTCTGCATCGCACACACCCCTTTCTGGCGGGAATCTCTCTGTGGCTTTGCGCGCTGAAGCCTCACCTTTTTTTGCCTTTCAGCGCAGTGCTGGTGGCATGGGTGCTGGTTTCCAGGAGCTACAAGATCCTGGCCGGCGCGGCGGTGGCCATGGCCGCAAGCTGCGCAATCACATTTGCCATCGACCCATCGGCGTGGACCCAGTACTCACAGATGGTGCGCACATCTGGAATCGAGAACGAATATATACCCTGCCTGAGCTACTTGTTGCGCAATTGGCTCAGCCCACACTCCGTCTGGCTGCAATACCTGCCGGCTGCTTTGGGTTGCGCCTGGGCGCTGGCCTATTTCTGGCCTCGACGCAACGCGTGGGACTGGATGAATCAGGGAAGCCCGCTGATGCTCGTCTCCATTCTCGTTGCGCCGTATTCCTGGATTTACGACCAGGGCCTGGTAATTCCTGCTCTGTTACGAGGCGCATTTCTTACCCGGTCACAGAATCTTTTAATTGCACTTGCGTTTTTGAGCGCACTGGTCGAAATCGCGCTCTTTCGCAGCATGACGCATCCCAAAGACCTGGCTTATTGGACGTATTGGACTGCTCCCGCGTGGCTGGTCTGGTATCTCTGCGCATCCCACTTTAAGCGAACTCAAGCGGAGGGAGTATGAAAAAGAATCCTCTGCGCGTTCTCGCTGCCACCGCCATCGTGGCTGCCGGAGTTTGCTATGTGGCCTGCCTCTATTCCATCGGCTTGAGTAACCAAATCGCCTCTCAGCGGGATTTCATCTCCTATTGGGCCGCCGGGCAACAGCTCACGCACGGCGCAAACCCATATGACTACGAGGCCGTGTATCGTTTGGAACGCACTGCGGGACGCGAGATTAACCAGCCTTTTCTCATCATGCGCAATCCACCGGTTGCCTTTTTCCTGGTGCTGCCGCTTGGCCTGGTTAGCCCAAAAACCGGCCTCATCCTGTGGCTGCTCATTCTCCTTGCCTGCCTTTCATTGTCGATTGGGATTCTATGGCGCGTCTTTGGGCGCCCGAATAATCGTTTTCATCTGTTCGGTTACGTCTTTGCGCCCGCGCTGGCCTGCTTGATGGCGGGGCAGTTTGGCATTTTTCTTTTGTTCGGTTTGGTGCTCTTTCTGTACTTTCATCGCTCCCGGCCGTTTCTTGCCGGAGCAGCCCTGCTCTTTTGCGCCCTGAAGCCGCATCTGCTCCTGCCCTGCGCAGCCGTGCTGCTCTTATGGGCGGAGAGCCTGAAGGCGTACCGAATCCTGGCAGGACTTGCCACCGCCCTGCTTGCCTGTTGCACGCTTTCTTTCTGCCTTGACGCCCATGCTTGGTCTCAATACTCACAAATGATGCAGACCAGGGGAGCGCTGGAAGAATCTGTGCCCGCGCTTAGCGCGGCATTGCGTTTTCTCATTGATCGCAATGCCGTTTGGATTCAGTTTCTTCCCCAGACCGCCGCCTGTGGCTGGGCAATGTGGTATTTCTGGAAGCGTCGCAACCGCTGGAGCTGGATAGAACATGGACTATTGCTGCTGCTTGTCTCAGCGATGTGTACGCCTTTCGGATGGTTCACCGATGAAACAATGGTGTTTCCCGCAGTCCTGTATGGAATTTACTGTGCTGTCGAATCAAGGCGCTCGCTACTGCCGCTTGGATTGGTTTCTATAGTTGCATTAATTGAAGTGTTCGCTCAAGTCCAGCTTATTTCACCGTACTATTTATGGACCACGCCCGCGTGGCTTGCCTGGTTTCTTTACGCCACCGGCAGCAGCCGTAATTCAGCAAAGTTGATTCGCGGCGGTGTTGCGGAGATTGCGGATTCACATTAAGGAAAAATGTATTCTCTGTCGAAGCTGTCACCAGCCTACGCAGCAGACGTAAATTCAAGTGTGTCGCCAGGCTGTGTCTGTGTCTCGCGGATTGTGCCGGCGGGAAGCTCAACTACAGAGTGAGCGCGAAGACAGGCCGATAACCGCCATGGAGGAACCGCGCTCACCAACTTCCTGATTCGGTTTTTTCGGTCCAGATAGACGAGGTCGATGGGAAACTTCATCCAGAAAGTATGCACGGCTTCACAAGGACTAATCCACAGGCCCTCTCCCGGCGCCAGACGTTCACGCCCCAGCAGGCCCTTGTTGCGCGTTGCGGCGCTCTCAGCCACCTCCATGCAGGTGGCGAGCACAGTATTGCGCGTCACGTTCGTGACCCGCATACGAATACTTCGAGGGGCCTGACGGCGCGAAGCGAAGCGGTTCCGCAGCCCCAATGCGGTCCAGCGGAATGGATTCATCCGGTTGTCTCAGGTCCTTTCGCCTGCAAGCCGCCGTGCTCGATGCGACCCATCTCGAAATCTGCCGGCCGTCTGGATGGACAGCCGGAAACCTCATTGGGGAGCGGGAGCAGGTGCAGCGCTGGTGCTCGATCCGCTCGACGCGGAGCCATAGCCTGTTCCGCCGCTTTCAGTTGTCAGCGGCGTCTCAGGCTTCATGCTGTCGACCAGCTTCTCCACCGGTATGGTGGGTGGCGGTGCGGTTGGAGTATTAGCTGCAGTCTTGGCATCCGGAGTATTCATGGGTATGCCGGAGTTAGTCGGTAGAAACTTGCCTGGAAACTTCAGCTCTGGCACTGGTGATCCTGCCGGAATGGGCGCCACAATCTCCGGCGTCACAATTACGATCAGTTCGGTGTTTGCCTTGGTCTTCTGCATCGACTGAAAGAATTTGCCGAGAATTGGAATATCTCCCAGAAAGGGTATCTTCGAGAAGGTTTCTGACTCGGTGTTATCCAGCAGTCCGCCGATGACGAAGCTTTGTCCATCGGCTAATTCGACCTCGGTTTTCACTTTTCTGGAGGTAATGGCGGGCACTTCAAATCCAGATATCTCGACGGCATTGGTAAAGTCGAGGGCGCTGACTTCCGGAGCCACCTGCAGGCGGATCGTTCCGCGGGGAGTAATGGTGGGTATGAAGTTGAGGCGAACTCCATACTCCTTGAACATGATGGTAACCGTAGCCGCTGTGCCTGCTCCTCCGCCCTGAACGACGGGAAAGGGATATTCTCCGCCTGCCAGAAAGCTGGCCGGCTTGCCGTTGGCCGCCATCAGGTTGGGCTCGGCCAGAACCTGTGCCCCGATGGTGGTCTTGAGGGCCTGAATCGTAGCGCCGATATTCAGACCGGGGTAGAAGGCGGAGATATTCGTCTGAGATATTCCTCCGGTCACCGTGGCGCCAGTGTTGCCGCTAGGAACAGTAGTCGATAATGTACCGGTTGAAATTCCACCGATTGTGTTTCCAAAACCATTACTGAAAATATTGATGCCGAACTGCGCCGCTTTGGTGCGGTCAACGCTGATAAAGCGAACCTTGAGGAGAATCTGAGGGTCGGAGGCCGGCACAGAGACGTTGAGCAAGTTGACGACTTTGCCGCCAGTGGATGCGATTTTGACAGCGCGATCGGAGCTATTGAGATCCTTGACTGTGCCGCGAAGGAAGATTGCGCCGTTCTCAGAACTGACCCTCAGGGTATCGCCGGGAAGCTCTGCCCTGAGTTCGCGGCGTATCGCGTCCAGGTTGTCGTGCAAAACGGAGGCGCCGGCACGCACCGTCACGGTGAAGAACTGACGGCCGCCATGAGTGTCCCAGATAATCAGACTGGTTTCACCAATGGCCTTACCCTCCACCATGATCTCGGTTGGACTTGTCGCATGGACTTCAGCGAGGTCTCCCTGACCGATGGCAACCCGCATGATCGGCCACGTGCAATCGACCAGTACGGTCTTTCCCACGGCGACGGAAAGCTCATTCGCCGAGTCCTGAGAAGAGGCGCCGGCAGGTTGAACAGGCGGTGGTGCGACTTGAGCCTGCAAGCCCGACCAGGCGCAGAGTACAAGAGACAATGCGCTGCAACATGCGATGGAGATGCCGGTCTTCGCTCTCACTGGTGCCCCCCGGGAGAAGCAAATTTTTCTTCAGTCTGTTTTGATCCGTTTAACACCACGACGGTAATGTACCTGGGTGCTACCCTCTTTGTATGTTGTGACTTTGACGATGCTCCAATTTGGCCCGAAAAGAGGTTGCCCGTCGCCGTGCCGGGAACCGCAGCAACCTTTGTATCCAGCGGATTGCGCAGCACAAGCTGGATTTTCACCTGATTACTGGCCAGGCTGAGAATCTCGGCCTGTTCCGGGGTAACCAGCAGGTTGACCACCTGCACTGTCTTCGCTTTGCCTTCAGCATCTTTTTGATAATCGGTTCCCGCGGACAAGACCTGAATGTTTTGCAGGAGCGTTCGCGACACGGTGCCTTGCGTGGGGCTTTGCTGGCCAGGAGGCGTGCCGGAGATCAGTACATCGACGCGCATTCCGGGAGTAACAAATCCCGACACGTTCACCACCTCATCAACCTTGACGGCGCAGGCTCTCATGCCCTGGGGGATGGTGGCCGCCAGTCCGCCGCCGGAGCCGGCAGCGGCCAGGCGGTTCTCGATAATGGGCTCACCTTCATAAAGATCGGAGAGAACACCCCGTCCAACGGCACTGTTCTTGTCTTTTGTGAGAATGGCGCCCTTGGGAACCGAACCCGCGATCTCGACGGTCGTCAGGTTGTCAGCGGTGAGAATGGCCCCGAGTTTGATGTTCGACTTAGCCGCGACCACCAGCGTAGTTGCCGGCGGCCGCGCCGCAGTCGTCTGGTTGTGAATCAGGCGAATAACCAGGAAAGTGCATGCGGCGGCAATTAAGAAAGCGACGACAAGGATCGTGAGTACTCTTCGGTTCATTTGGAGGCCTATTTGAACTGGCTACCCGGCCAGCTTCGCCTTTCTGTTCCTTGTGGCAATTGCCGCGCCAAAAACCTGTTTCGATCCTGATCGAAACAGGGATTGGCCGGGCAGACCGCCAGCAAGTTTAACCGCCTGTTTAGTGTATTCCCTTCTGGCCTATTAGTAACGTCTGGAGCATATTTGCAGGTAAAGGGGGTATCAAAAGAGTTATAGGTAAATGCCTTGCTATGAGCGATTCTGGAAGAGATTATAATTGAACTCTTGAAGGGGGCTACAGAGCCTCTCTCAGCGCTCGATCAGGCTGAGATTGCCTGAAACGTGGTTTCCCCGGCAAGAAGGATCAGGTGGCAAGAGGGAGGAGATTCATCCGGTCATGAAGTCTTCCTCTATGATTACGCTTTTTTCAGAGCGACCTGAGCCGGGCCGGCACCCATATTACTTTTTGGTTTCTGTTCTGGTGCATAGCGCTACGCTTGGACTGGTATATCTGGGGCTCGCTTCCAAACCCATAGTCAAGAGCCCGTCTCTCGCCCAGCGATATGACGTGCGGCATATTGACCTGCACACTCTTGAGCCACAATTGCAGAGTGCCGTTAACAGCGGAATTGAGCAACTCCGCCAACGCGCCGTCCAGCACAAGCTTCCGCCTGGCGGAAGCGCCACCGCGCAGCCGCATGTAATGCGACAAGTTGTGCTGGCCCCGCAGGGACCTCAGACGCTTCTACAGCCGGATATCCCCAAACCGCTGGTTCTCACACAGGAAATCCCGGTGCCGACAGTCGTAATCTGGGACGGTAAAAAGTCTTCCGCCAAGAAGCTGGTCCCGCCTCTGCCGGAAAAGCCGGCTGTGGCCGACGTACAGCCATCGACCCAGTTGCCAAACGAAGAACAGCGCCTGGATAACATTGCTTTGGCATCCACTGATCTGACTACCGCACTCCAGCCGTTTATTCCCAGCACCACATCTCCCGTCGTAGTTCGCGGGCCGGAACCGTCGCCACCTACTCCGATAACCACCGCGGAAGGATCTGCGCAGCCAACTCCCGCTTCGGTGATGTCGCAATCAGATCTCGACATGAAGAACGGAGACGTCACGCTGCCACCCGTGAATGAATCGGCTTCCGCGAATGCTCCCGGGGCGCTGGCGGCGGGACAGACACAAGATTCCGCGCAGGCAGGTCAGATCAATCCCGCTGGCAAGCCGGGCGAGATGGGAGCAGGACAAGGTTCAAGCGACGCCGGAAATCCGCCGGACTCTGCCGCAGCAACCCAGGGAGCTGAAGGTGCTACCGGATTAACTGGTTCCGGGCACGGCAACCAGCTTTCGGCGGCACATATCTCGCTGCCCAAGGACGGTCAATTCGGAGCCGTGGTGGTAGGCTCTTCGCTGGATGAAAAATATCCGGAGACGGCTCCGGTCTGGAGCGGCAGGCTGTCTTACACCGTATATCTGCACGTTGGCCTGGCGAAGAGCTGGATCCTCCAGTACTCGCTTTCGCGCGCCGACAACGCAGCTGCCGCGGGCAATATTACGCACATTGAGGCGCCCTGGCCGTACAACATCGTACGGCCCAACATCACGCCCGGCTCAATCGAATCCGATGCCCTCATGATTCACGGGTTTGTGAATCAGGCCGGCCGCTTTGAGGCACTGGCCGTCCTCTTTCCGCCGGAGTTCGCAGAGGCGAAGTTTGTGCTGGACGAGCTCGCCAAGTGGCAGTTCCGGCCCGCGACGCAAAATGGACAAAATGTCGTTGTGGAAGTGCTGCTGATTATCCCCGATGAGTCTCCATAAATCCAACATCCCGGCAAGTCCAAGGAATGGACCGGCCGGGACGCAGGTGTAATTATTTCAAGCAAGCTATGTGGTTCCGTTAGGAATCAGCCGCGCGGTGGTAAGAGTCCGTGCGATAGCCTGGAAGATCTGTGTCAGTTTCGTAAAATTCAATTGATTGGGCGAGGAGCAGCCATTGCCGTTGTCAGAGAAGAAATATCCCGTCGAAGAAGCCATGTCCGACAACGCCGTGCAAGCCTGGACGCCCTTGTAAGCGCTGTAGGATGCATCCGTCGTGCATGTCCCCGACGTCTTCGCGCCGTAACCGACCGTGTAGACCCTGGTTCCGGCCTTGTTGTTGCCATTCGGAGCAGTCGCCACCGCCTGCGCAGCCAGGATCGCCTGCCCGCACTGGCCCAACAGGGATGGGTAAGTGTACGTATGGTTGGATCCGCTTCCGTTCATGGTGCCGGTTTGCGCCACGAGCTCGCCGGAACTAGCATTCATGTCGCCGTCACCAAGGATGATCATGGCATTCTGCGAACCCGGAAAATTTGCCTGCTCGGCAACAAGAGCCGCTTGCGCCGCATAGATGGCTTGCGCATAGTAGGTTCCCTCACCACCCTTGGCCTGGATGCCGGGAGTGCAATTGCCGGTCCCCGCGCCGGCCGCTATCACGGTCTGCGAGCCGGAGTTCAATGAAGTCGCCATCTCTGTGCTCTTGTAATCGTACGCAAACGCAGCGATGGTATGACCGGTCGTGCCCAAAGGCGTCGGGACAACCTGGTAGGTGTAGGTGACTGGCAGATTCAAAAGCCCATTCGATAGCGTCCCGGTCGTTACGTTTTGAAAGGTATACGGTTCAATCGATGTTGGGATGGTGGAGGGGCAGGCGTAGTAGTCCTTGGCCTGCGAGGTTAACACCGGAGGAAAGACAAACAGGCTCACGCTATCCACTGGCGTAAGGCCTGCCGTGGTGCAGGTATCGCCCGCCGGGCAGGGGTACATGAGATTCAGCATGGACTGGACGCCCAGCAACGCGCAGGATTCCTGTGTGCCCGAGCATTGCAGGCCATTTGGATCCTGGCTGGTCATCGAGCTCGTTGTATCGAGAATGATCGCAATATTCCATGGTTCGTTTGGGCCGCCAGCCATAGACGCGGTCGCGGAGGCCGCAATGTTGAACGCGGGAATATGAAACATTCCGCCAAACCACAAAGGAACCTTCGCAGTCTGCAAGACCTTGACGGCGTTGACCCCATTTGTGTAGCCGCTGACCGTGGCGCAACCCAGTCCAAAATTTGTAGTCAGGGTGGTTGCGCAATAGAAAGTTGGCGTCGCAAGAACATTTTGCAGGCTCGAAATGGCGTTCTTCTCTCCCGCCATGGCGCTGTAGAGCGTCACGTTAGTCGCAGCCGCGGTCAGGTTGGGCATAACCGCTGCTCCCGCCAATGCGGCCGCGTTCGCTGATGCCTGCAACTGTTGACGGGCATAGTAGGCATGACCAAGGTCAGTAGCTACCCCGGCAATTCCTATAAACGCTATCATGCTTACCATTAGCATCACCGCTGACTGTCCACGAGTATCCTTCAGCAGTCGGCGTAAAAGAGATACTTTGTGCAGTTTCATTTGAGAACTCTCCTCTCACAGTACGACTAACACCGCTTGAGACGCCGTTAGATTTCCCGTCATCTTTTGCATATACACCGGAATCCAGGTGTATGTGTAGGTGACCGTCAACGTTCCGGATGTGGTCTGTTGGTTCGCGGCTTCATCCGCCTGTAGAACAGCGACTGCAGCGGAGCATGAAAAACTCGATCCAGCCGTTGGGCCGTACGTAACAGCCGTGCCGCTCGAATTCAGAACCGTCACCGTGTAGGTCAGCTTCGACGCAGTGAAGCTCGGCAACGCGTTAGAAACCGCTGTTTGGATCGAGGCACACGGATCGCCACCAGAAACAACCAAGGCATTTGTAAGGTCCTGTAGCGCTGCGTTTGATACAGCGGCCGAAAGTTGCTCATAGTTGACCATGGCCATGCTGATGGAAAACATGAATGTCAGAACCATCAGCAGCATGGGCACCAATATGGCGAACTCAACCAGGGATTGCCCCTCGCCATCGGAGCATATGAAAGCGCGAAGCCGGCCACCAATTAACCGGGTTTTCTTGTTCGCTATGCAAGCCTCCTTTGCGAGGAAATAACCGTGCAATAGCGGCGTGGCCTGCCCGCGCAGATTGCTTAGCTTTTTCATTGCTATCCTCCTTCCCTTGTCCTCCATGTTAAGTCCGGTACAACATAGTATTTACGCCAAACACCGTTTTAATGCAAGAGCGCGCCCCATCAGTGCCTACCGTTACGCGTTCGGAGCTGCTCCAGAAATTGCTCCAGTTCCTTCTTGTTTACGCCGTTCACCAGCGGGTTCAACCCATTACGCGCTGCCGGAGCATCCTGCGGGATGAACTGGAGGCCAACACCATCGTTACCCCAGCGGATGGCCCTGGAGTGCACGGCGATTGCATGTTCGAAGTCATTTTCCACGTCGCCGGCAGCTTTTAGAGTCATCAGGATCAGGGTGCCCGGGTACCAACGCTCCTCTGTCACCACATACAACCCTGTTGAGCTGATGTCCTTGATACTATGCGCATGGGGAGCGGCACCCGTCCAATAATATGCAGCCAGGCCCTGCGGTGACTCCCGTGGGGCCTCTCTCAGATCCGGAGCTGTTCTTGGATCCGGGGACCACCAGCGCTTCAGCCAATTTTTTGGCGGCTTAACGTACTTCATCCCCGGCTCAATAAGGTCCATCTCATAGGTCGGCTCGGATTTGGGGCGCTCCTCGCTGGAGCGATCCTCCAACTCCGCCACGCCAGGGCCGCCGCTCCAAAGCGGCTTCCCCCGCAGAATTACGGCGCTTTGCACTCCGCCAACAGCAATACTGGCGCTGGTTATCCGCTCCAGGCGCCCCTGCATCTCCTCCGCCAAGCACAGCACCAGTTGATCGCCCGACTGGGTCTGCGACGAATAGATCGAGTGTATTGGCAGCGCCAGGACGGTTGCGGCTCGCGGGCTCATCGGGGTGACATGGAATGTGGGGAATGACTCTACTACCTCAATGACCCGGCAATCCCCATCCAGATAAATCAGATCGAGAGGAGCGCGCATATCCGTATCTGGAAGTCCTCGGAATGGCGACATCCACAGGCCTTCACCAGACTTCAGCGCCAACTTCCGAATCAGAGTCTTGAGCTCTGCGCTCGCAAGATCTACCGCGGCGACCTCCAGGCCGAGAAAACATTCACGAGTCTGGTTGTATGCGCAAAGCCTTCGTGATTCCATCGAACCTCCGGTCCTCGGCGAGGACCCGGCATTCAGGAGTTAACTCAGTGTTCCAGTCGCCTACTCAACCTCTGGCCTCAGAACTGCACATGCAAGTCCTGATTTTGCGATCACCTCAGCAGCCGCGAGCTCTGCTTTTCCGGGCGTGAAGGATGCAGCTGCATCAGCCCAAATGCTGTACACAGACACACCTGCTTGCACCCGCTGACGGGGTGAAAAACTGAGACACGCATCGCCGGAATTGCAATGACCCCGGCCAGCGGGATGATCAAGGGGGCCAGCTAAACCCGCGCAGCTTCACCGCGCCGCCAGCCTACCCGCAAAAACCGTGCTACGTTTTCTTTCCGCGGCGGCGCAGAACCAGAATCAGAATTCCGACTACAGCCAACACACCGCAAGCAATTTGGATCATCGTAGTAGTGGTCATGACAACTCCTCTTTCTTTCATCAAAATACTGGTTGCGCTCCCCGGTTTGAGCAATTTCGAGCAACACCGGACGCCAAACTGGCGAAATTTGCGGCCTGCAACCCTGCGGACCGTCCAACGAATCGCACCTCACGGCGCCACCGTAACAATTCGCTGCGCTACTTGACCCGTGTGCGGCGTCGCTGTACTAAAACAACCAATACGAGCACGGCCAGCACAGCGCATGCGATCTGAATGATGGTGGTATTGTCCATTTCCAATTCTCCTTCCGTCAATGATTAAGACCCGCAAATGAATCCATGATGGAAATAAACGCCGGTCCCAGGGTAACCACAAAAAGCGAGGGGAAGATGAATAACACAAGCGGAAAAAGCAGTTTGATAGTGGTCTTTGCCGCTGCCGCCTCCACCGCCTGCACACGTTGGGTTCTGAGTGTATCGCTGTGAATGCGCAATGTTTTGGCGATGCTGGTTCCAAACTGATCTGCCTGAACCAGCATGGACACGAGATTGCGCACACAGTCAACGCCGGTGCGTTCCGCCATATGTTTCCAGGCTTCTCCGCGAGGGCGTCCTGCGCGTTGCTCCAACACGACAATGCCTAATTCGTCGCACAGTTCCGGCTGTGCACCTTTCAATTCCGTCGCTGTGCGCGACGTTCCCTGGTCCAGGCTAAGTCCAGCCTCGATGCAAATGACCAGTAGATCAAGCACATCCGGAAGGCCGCGCCGAATTTTGCCTTGGCGGTTGGTAATCCGCTTTCCAAGCCAGAAATCCGGAGCCAGAAAACCGATGCCAAGGGCTACGACGTACATAAATGGACCGCCATAGGCCCCAAGGCCGGTGCTCACGACAAGAATGCAAAGCAGCAGAGGAGTCAACACTTTGGTGCCGTAGAAGATTTTGACCGCTGACTCGTCGCGAAATCCTGCGCGCTGGAGTCGTTGCAAAACTACAGAGACCTCCGCCTGGCTTCTCGGTAAAACGTTCTCGAAGTGCTCGATCACGCCGCCGATCGAAAGGCCGGTCTGCTGGATGGTGCTCAAAAGGGATTTCTGTTTAGGATGCGGGGTGATTACTTCAGAGATCCGCTGAAGCATTTCTTCGCGATAGAACAAAAGCAGTCCACCGCTCACGATCAGCAGAAATACTACACAAAATGTGAAAATTGCAAATCCCATAGATTCCTTCAAACGTCCATGTTGACAATTCTGTGAATGATAAAACCGCCAACCACGATCATGCCCCCGGCCGTCCAGAGCATCTTGATGCCGGTTGGATTCTTCCACAAGACGCTCATCATCTCCGGGTTAACAAAATACAAAGCGGTTCCCAGCACCACCGGAAGGAGGGTGAGTACCCACCCTGTCATGCGTCCCTGCGCCGTGTGCACACCTACCTGCCGCTTGAGGCGAAATCTCTCCCGTATGACATGAGCGGTCTTGTCGAGAACTTCGGCAAGATTTCCCCCGCTCTCCTTCTGGATCATAACCGCGGTTGCGAAAATGCGGAGATCCTGGAGGGGGACGCGTTTGATCAGGTTGTCCATTGCGGCCTTCAGTTCCAGACCGTAATTCTGCTCTTCGAAACAAGCCTTGAATTCGCAGCCCACTGGATCAGCGCATTCGCGAGCCACCGAGCCCATTGCGGCGATGAGGCTGTGTCCGGCGCGCAAAGCACTCACCATCAGATCCAGGGCTTCCGGCAACCCCTGCTGAAACGAGTTAAGGCGCCTGCTGCGTTTATTAAGAACATAGGCAAAAGGCGCGGCACCCAACAGCAATCCAATCGGCAAAGCGATGAGGATGGAATCGAAACGCAGGTAAGTCAGATAGGCCGGGAGCGCAAAGCAGAACCCGCAACCGGCCACCAGGGTACCAACGTTCCACTTGATGTCGGCCTGATAGAGCAGGGTGTGGAGAAGCGGCGCCAGTTCGATCTCGTGCAGCTTGCGATTGAGCCAGGGGATGCTGCTGATCATGTCGCTCTTGCGAAGATTGACGTCAATGTCGTGCTTAACCGTGTCGTCGTCGGTGGCCAAAGCCGAGTCGAGCGCGGCGTAGACCTGTTTGGCCTGCTGAGAGGCCCCGGTCCCGATGGCGAAAATCAGCAGAGCAACAACCGCGAACACGCCAACGAAAACCACAAAAACGATCAAGCTCATATATGTTGCCCTCCTTTCCGCTTAATTGACCTGTGTTTCGCGCTCGAATAAAGCCGGCGGCAAAACAATACCCGAGAGGCGAAGCCGTTCGAGGAATCGGGGACGAATATGGGTTGGCTGAAATACGCCGATGACCTTGCCATCGGGCCCGATCCCTTTCTTATTGAAAGTAAAAATCTCCTGCATGCTGATGACGTTTTCTTCCATGCCGGTAATCTCTGAGACGCTCGTAACTTTGCGCGTGCCATCGCTCAAACGCGTGGACTGAACGACAATTGTAATGGCTGATGATATCTGCTGGCGAACGGATTTTTCCGGCAAATTCATATTGCCCATGGCGACCATTGATTCGAGCCTGGAAATCGCATCGCGAGGAGTGTTGGCGTGAATCGTGGTCATCGAGCCTTCGTGTCCGGTATTCATGGCCTGAAGCATATCGAAGGCTTCTTCACCACGCACCTCGCCCATGATGATGCGGTCGGGACGCATACGGAGGCAGTTGATTAGAAGTTGACGCTGGCGAATCGCACCCTGCCCTTCAATATTGGGCGGACGGGTTTCAAGCCGCACAATGTTCTCCTGCGCCAGGCGGAGTTCGGCTGCGTCTTCGATGGTCACAATGCGCTCTGTGCGCGGAATGTACTGCGAAAGGATGTTCAGAAAAGTGGTCTTGCCGGTGCCGGTTCCGCCTGAGATGAGGATGCTGATCCGGGCTTTCACCGCCGAAGAAAGCACCTCCATCATTTCCGGCGAGACGCTCTTCAGTTGAACCAGCTGATTGGCCGCCAGGGGGCCTGTCCCGAAGCGGCGAATGGACATGGACGGCCCGTCCAGCGCCAGGGGTGGAATGATTGCATTCACGCGAGAACCGTCTGGCAATCGGGCATCGACCATCGGCGAGGACTCATCCACCCTGCGGCCCACACGCGACACGATCCGGTCGATGATCTGCAGCAGGTGGCGATCGTCGCGAAATGTCGTATCCACCCTCTGCAGAAGCCCGTTTTTCTCAATAAAAACATGATCTTTGTCGTTAACCAGGATGTCTGAAATCTTTGCATCTCGCAGCAGAGGTTCCAGCGGACCAAGGCCAAAAACTTCGTCAAGAAGATCCGCCTGTATCCTTTCCTGCTCGTCGTGGCTCAGTGGTACGCGCTGATCGGCGATGATCTCTTTAACGATGCCGGCCACGGCCTGGCGCGCCTGACTGGAATTGACGCGCGACAGCTTCTCCAGATCCAGCTTGGAGATCAGAGTCCGGTGTATCTCCGCTTTGTATTTCTCCAGATTCAGCAGTTCCACGTTTGCCCTTCCCTCAGGATAGGATACTCATCCTCAACGCCAGCCCTTCATATAGAAACCCTCTGCCAAAAAGATGGTAAAAAAACCGAGGACTCATCACCCCCCCAGAGTGAAGGTCACGCTCACCGTGGTCTCCACGTCCACCGGCTGTCCGTCGAGCATGTAGGGGTTGTAGCGCCAGGTCTTCACGGCATCCAGCGCGGCCTGCCGCAACATGGTCGGTCCGCTGACAGCACGGAGATTTTGAATCACTCCCGTCTTGGAAATGGTAGCCTGAATAACCACCGTGCCTGAGACACGGGCTTCCCTGGCAATCTGCGGATAAACCGGCGAAGTCTTCTGAACCAGCAAACCGCCGGCGACGCCTGCCGAGATGCTCACTTTTGTGGGAGCCGCGATCTTCACCTTGGGCCCGTTCTGCCCGCTGAATACGTTACCGGTTCCTCCACCGCCGCCCAGGCCATCCAAACCCGACGCGGCAAAACCCGAAGAAGGCGGCGGTTCCTTCCCGGCCAGCATCTTAAGGTCAGTCGGAATCCGCGACGGTGCGTTCAACTGACGGTTCATCATCTCCGACTGAGCGCGCTGGCGATCTTCCCCGGTGGTCGCTGGCGTCGGAGCCGGCGTAGACGCCAACGGGTTCGTTGCCACCTGCTGCGGCGTATTCGTCGCCGCCGGCTGCTGCACAACCGTTGGCTTCGGCGCCGGCGTACTGGACCGAATCCTGGAATAGGTCATGAAACCGACTACAAGAACAAACGTAAGAGCACCGGCGCCGATAAGCGGCATCAGCTTCTTCTTGCCCTTGCTCTCATCCTTGTGTTTTTCGGCTTTGGGCTTAGACGGCTGAAAAACCTGCTCAGCTTCCGCATAGGCTGCCGCAGATTTGCGGGAAACGGGGGCCGGTACCCGATCCACTACGGGCGGCACCGCAACTCGCGCTGTGGCGGGTTTCACTGGCTGTGCCGGGGTAGTATCACCGCTATCCCATTCGCCGAAATCCGCGGGAAGCGTTGTAGGTGCATTCAATTCTTCTATTTCTTCTGGAGGTACCATTGGCCATCGGCTCCCTTCACATAAGTTGCGCCTTTGTAAGTGCGCGTTTCAAGTTTGCCCTGTTGGTTGGAGGCTCTGTCGTTTTGTTGAGCCCCTTGCTTTGCATCGCCCTTGTCCGCGCGGCTCGCTTCCGCGTCGGCCGCTGCTGGCATGAGCATAGCGATGTTAGCTAACCCTTCCACCACCAGCGTCACTGTGGCATGTGCCGTGGTGTAATCCGCGGTGTCCGTGGGGGTGAAGGTTGCAGATAGTGTCTGTGACCCTGCTGCAATCACGTTGCCCGCAGCCGGAGTATAGACGAAGGTGCCAGGAATCAATGCCGTGGCATTCAGCTGAGCGGCGCTAAGCGCTGTTCCATACGTAATGGCGTAAGGGGTCGGCCAGGTGATGATGGGCGTTGCCTTGGTGACCGTGAGTTGCACACTGGCCTGCGCCGACGCGTCGTCCGAGCTATCCCTCGGAGTAAAAGTTACCGAAAGCGTGTGCGTTCCCGCCGCCAGCATTTCGCCTGACGCGGGAGTGTACGCGAAGGTGCCCGCAACCGATGCCGTGGCATTCAGCTGAGTGGAGCTAAGCTCGGTGCCATAAGAGATTGGGGCGGGTGTCGGCCAGGTAATGACGGGCATTGCCTTCGTCACTGTAAGCTGCACAGTAGCATTCGCCTCGGGAATATTGGTGTCTGTCGGCGTAAAGGTGACCGAGAGCGTATGCGTTCCCTTCGGCAGTGTCTCTCCCGCGGCAGGTGTGTATACAAAGATTCCCGGGACCGATGCCGTGGCATTGAGCTGAGCGGCGCTGAGCGGGGTGCCGTGCGAAATAGATGCCGGCACTGGCCATGTAATCGTGGTTGGCTTTGCCTTGGCAACAGTAAACTGCACAGTAGCCTGCACCGCGGCATAGTCATTGGTATCGGTCGGATTAAAGATAGCCGAGAGCGTATGCGTTCCCGCTGCCAGCACCTCGCCAGCGCTTGGGTTGTAAACGAATTTCCCCGGAACAGATGCTGTGGCATTGAGCTGAGCGGCGCTAAGCGCAGTGCCGTAAGCAATCGAAGCTGGCGTCGGCCATGTTATGGACGGCTTCGCCTTGACGACAGTAAGCGACACTGCGGCCTGCGACCCGTTGTAGTTCACCGTGTCCGCCGGAGTGAAGGTTACCGAAGGCGTATGCGTCCCCGCTGTGAGCACGGCGCCCGCAGCGGGAATGTAGACAAACTTTCCCGGAGCCGATGCCGTGGCATTGAGTTCTGAGCTGCCCAGCGCGGTGCCGTAGACAATCGATGCCGGCGTCGGCCACGTAATAACCGGCGTCACTTTGGTAACAACCAGCGCCACCTCGCATTGGGCCGCGCTGTAGTCTGTGGCATCGGTTGGATTGAAGGTCGCAGTCAGCACATTCACTCCTGCTGACAACACGGCGCCCGCGGCCGGATTGTAAACAAAATTACCTGGGACTGACGCTGTGGCATTCAGCTGAGCGCTGCTCAACGCGGTGCCGTAAGCAATCGATGCCGGCGAAGGCCAGGTAATCGTTGGCTTGGCCTTGGCGACTGTGAACGATACGGCGGCCTGCGCTGTTGTGTAGTCCGTGGCGTCGGTCGGAGTGAAGGTTGCCGTCAGCGTCTGTACTCCTGCTGTCAGCACAGCGCCATCGCCGGGAGTATAGACAAATTTTCCCGGAACCGATGCCGTGGCGTTTAGCTGGGCAGAGCTGACCGCATCTCCGTAAACAATCGGGGAAGGCGTCGGCCATGCGATAGCCGGAGTCGCCTTGGTGACCGTGAGCGACACCGTGGCTTGCGCCGTGGTGTAGCCCGAGGCATCCGACGGAGTGAAGGACACCGAGATCGTATGCGTTCCCGCCGCGAGCATCTCGCCTGCGGCAGGTGAGTAGGCGAATTTTCCCGGAACCGATGCCCTGGCATTGAGCTCCGCGCTGCTGAGAACTGTGCCATATGCAATCGGAGCAGGCGTCGGCCATGCGATGACCGGCTTCTCTTGACTCGCCGCGATGACCTGCTTTTCCTGATTCGCTGTGCTAACTGGCTTCACCTGACTCGATTTTTCAGCCGGCTCATCCTGCAGGTGCCATTCGCCATCCGTGCCCTTTACATAGGTAGCGCCTTTATACGTGCGTGTTTCTGGCCCGCTCTGCTGAACAGGAACGCTGGCGCTCGGAGTTTTCTTCAGGTGCCATTCGCCATCCGCGCCCTTTACATAGACAGCGCCCTTGTAAGTGCGCGTTTCTGCCTCAGTCTGCTGGCTGGGGGCGCTCGTGCTTTGTTGCGCGCCCTGCTTCGTGCCCTTAACGTCCGTGCGATCCGCTGCTTTGGCAGGTGGCGCAACCGGCTTCTGTGTTCCTGCTGCCGGCGCGGCGTTCGCGGGAGGAGTACGAGGAGTAAGGGGTGGCTTGCTCGCGGCTTTCGCCGGTGCTTCTGGCTTTGCGTCAGCGGTCTCCGCGTCGGTCCCCAGCCCTAGCTGCGTCAGTGCCCGCGCATCCCCCCCGCTGGCGGGAGGCTTCGAGGAAAAGCCCCGGCTGAAACTCTTAAGGCTGAAGCCGCCCTTCTTCTCCTGGATTGCGGGCAGGCCACAAGCGGTGCGGGCCATCTGCCGGATCAGACGGGAAATCGGCGAATCTTCAAGCGCCAGCGGAATCGCTGTGGTCTGCATACGACGCACTGCGTTGTAGTCGTTGGGAATCTTCCATTGCGCAGGCCGGGTGAGAGCTTTCGTAATCTGATCTTCCGATACGCCCATGGTGCGAGGCTCAAATCGGTTCAGCACGATCTCCAGCTTGGGCTCCTCGGCGGAAAAATACTGCGAAATCAGGCGATTTGAGTTGCGCAATCCGGCTATGCCTGCCTGGATTACCAGGTAGACCGTGGAGCCGTCCTTGAACAGGCTCGTCCCCATCAAATCGAGCCTGGACCCCATATCAATGACCACATTGTCGAAGTCCTGCCGCGCAACGGAGATGAGCCTGTCGATGGAATCATTGGGGGCCTCGTACTGAGGAAACTTGCCCGGAGCCGCAAGCACGGAGACTCCCGAGCCATGCTTGACCAGAAGCCTGGAGAGAAAACTCGAATCCAGCCGATTGGAATTCTGAAGAGCATTGATGGTCGAGTATTCCGCGACGACGCCGAGATTCAGCGCCGCGTCACCCAGCGGCAGGTCGAGATCGATCAATAGTGTGTTTTGGCCGGATTCCTGGGCCAGGGCTACCGCAAAATTGCAGGCCAGCGTGGTAACGCCGTCGCCTCCCTTGGCTCCCAGAAACACCAGAAGCCTGCCGCCAGTCTTCTTCGGAAGACGCGTTGCGGGACGCCGCGCAGAAGCCCTGACCAGAGCCTCGGCCATGGTGCTCTGCGCAAAGGGCAGGGTGAGAAACTCGCGCGCGCCTGCGCGCATGCAGCGGACCAGCAGCTCCGAATCCGCCTTCATCGAATAAACCATCACCGTCGCCGTGCCGTTGGCGCAGATGCTCTCCACCAGTTCCAGGGCATATTCAGGGTGGCTGTCCAGGTCGATGATGATTACGTCGTAATGCTGCTCCAGCAGCCTTGGCACATCGTCCAGGCTGGGAGGATAGGTTGAAAACTCCCGGATCTCGCCCCCCTGGCATCCAGACAGCGCGGTGGCCGCTGCCTTGCGGCGCTCCGCGTCTGGGCCGATCAGAGCAATCGACAGCACGTTGCCGCCGAGTGAGTCCGGATACTGATCATCAAGATACGAAGAAGACTCTGAATTCACGGGATCACTGCCCCCTGACGTACGCGACTTGCCTTGCTGGTTAGCCGATAATCGATAGGACGATTGCCAGTTTGACATAATACCTATCTCCAAATCCTCAACGAGCGAAGAAGGACATCAGCGTTCCCATGGCGATGGCCGGAACATAAGGCATCTTGCGCTTCAGTAAATCAGCAAGTGACGCCTCCGGTTCGCGCTCTATTCCGTTCCGCTTTCCACTAAAAACCAGATCACATGCCTTAAGCATCAGCTTCCTGAGTACCTTGCGATATGCAATCCAGCACAGTACCATCACCCCCCCGGCCATGCTGATCATGACCAGAGCTACAAACATCTGCATCGGGCCAAGCCACGCTCCGATGGCGGCGCACAGCTTCACGTCTCCGCCGCCCATGCCGCCCAGCAAAAAAAGAAATCCAAAGATCAGCAGGCCAAGCCCCAGGCCGGCAAAGCTTTGTCCCAGGCCATGCCATCGGAATGGGCCGAGGCTATGCCAGCTAAAACCATGACCGATGCCGTCCCAGTCATGACGCCAGGGAGAAACCGCTACTCCGGATAACAGGAAAGGAAGCACCAGCCAGTTGGGGACACGTCGATTGCGCAGGTCCGTGAACATCGCAACGGCGAGCACGATCAACGTTGGCCACCAGGCAAACGAATGCATACCCTGTTTCCTTTCCCCCAATGTACCGGAAAGTACATTATTGCCACAGTTTAATGATTAATGCAATTGTTTAGCCAAACTGCAGAAGCTTAAAACTCTTCGAAATCAAGTACTTGACAGCATACTGCGCCGATTGGTGTACACGGGTGTTTACGGAAAAGCTCTCCGCAGTGAAGCGAGGCGTATACACCATTTCGCGCGCATCTCATGTCGCCACAATAGTGTACGGGAGTAATACATCCAATTTCAGAGACCATGCAAGGACACTATTTTAGAGGTGTTCAGATGGTAAGTAATCTGATTTTTGCTTACTAAAGAGGCCCTGACAACACCCCTCAGTCATCGCCATGGTTACTGTAATCGGCTGTCCTGGGGAGCTGAGCCCTATATCCGGAAAACGGTTATCAATGTTATATGATTGATAATAATATAGATACATCGTATAAATTATGGAGTAGCAAGTATGCTGGCTATTACTCTCTTTCATCCTTCGTACTCCAAACCGGCATTGTGAATAGATTTGCATTTTTAAAAATACTTACTAAAGTAATCTCGACACGGCCCTGATCTAAAGCTACTATCTTTAACCAGAGTCGACCATTGCCAATTGAGATACCTGGGATTTGTATTCAGGGGGGCTTCTGTCACTAAGGTGACATTAGCCTGATGCCAAATCTCCTTTGGCTTGCCTGCCATTGATGCAGGAATATGATCGCTTTTTTCGCTTCTCCCCCGGAAGCGAGTTGATGTATCTGGTAAGGGGCTGGCTTAGATAATGATCAAGATCGGACTATATTCGGAAGATCGCACGCTCCACACGCTGCTTTCCTCGGCTCTCGGAAAGGACTTCGAGATCCACTTGGAGCCGGATGAGGATGGCATGAATCTGCTCCGGGCTGCCGGAGATTGCGATGTCATGATTCTGGATTTGCATTCGAATCATGACTCATTGCAGGAGCGGATTGGGTGTACCCAGCGCCTGATAGCATCTCAGATTCCCTCGGTGATCATGGCCGATGACGCCCTTCGGTCTACTGCATTTGAGCTGGTCCGGTCTGGAGCCTTCGGCTACTGCCGCAGGCCGCCGTCGATTCGGGATCTCAAGACCATGCTCAGCCGGGCGTACGAGAACTCCACGCTCCGCCAGCAACTGCAGACCGTGCAGCAGCAATTGGAGGTTCCCGGCAGTTGCGACCGGCTGATTGGATCGAGTCCGCAGATGCAGCGGGTTTATCAGCTGGTGCATCGCGTTACCAACCTCAACGCCGCTGTGCTGGTGACCGGCGAAAGTGGTACCGGCAAGGAACTGATCGCCCGCGCCATCCACAATCTTGGCTCCCGCGCCAGCCGTCCCTTTGTGGCTGTCTCCTGCGGCGCCATCCCTGAGACTTTGATCGAAGCAGAGCTCTTCGGCCACGAGAAAGGCGCCTTCACCGGCACCGTCGGGGCGCGAGAAGGCTACTTTGAGCAGGCCGCCGACGGCACTCTATTCCTGGATGAGATCGGCGACCTCAGCCTGTTCACGCAGGTCAAGCTGCTGCGCGTCTTGCAGCAGATGGAATTCAGCCGCCTGGGCAGCACCAAGCTCATCCCCTTGAAGGCACGGCTGATCTTCGCCACTCACCAGGATCTGGAAAAATTGGTGGCAGAAGGAAAATTCCGCCAGGATCTTTTCTATCGCATCAACGTCATGAGGATTGAATCGCCGCCTCTTCAGGAACATCCCGAAGACATCCCCAGAATTGCCCGGCATTTCCTGCGCCAGTATGGGCAAATCTTTCAAAAGCCGATGGATGATATTGAGCGCGCTGCGATGACCATGCTCCAGAGTTACCCGTGGCCCGGCAATGTACGCGAGCTGGAAAACGTGATGCAGAGAGCCATCATCCTCGCGCCAGGCAAGACCATTCGCGCCGAAGATTTCAATTTGAATGTTGAGGAAAGCGATGTTGACCTCGGCGACATCGGCGACGTTGTCGATATCGGCGATTACCATCCCGCAGGCTCCTTTGAACGGCAGCTTCGCGACTACAAGGTCAGACTGGCCGTAGCAGCCGTGCGAGAAAACAATGGAAATAAGACGCTCGCTGCCAGAAGCCTGCGTATCTCCCGGGCTTATTTGCATCGCTTGATCAGGCTTGCCGAGCCCGACACGGTATTCGAGCAGGATATCCGTGACGTAGCGAATGGTTAAGCGCGACCTTTACGGTTGACCAGGCGCTTCCTGATTCGGCTCGTGAAAGAATCTTCTTACTATGTGTGTGTGTTATATTCCGGTGGCCCGGATATGACCAGCCCGCTATTCTGCCGTCCGTGAATATACCAGCAGCACCAGTTCGTTTCATGGGCTTGACTATCCAATGGCGCAGTCAAATCTCTGTAGATTATCTTTCCGTAGAGAAATATCTTTTCCTCCCAGGTTTCAATGCGCCTGTATCTTTCCTCTGAGTCGCAAAGGCTCCTCACATCATTGCGGCAAAAAGGCTTGATTGCCGCAGATTCCCCCGGAAGCAGAATGATGGGAGTATACGGGGCGACCCGTTTCTCATCCGTATATTCGGGGGCGTTGGGGAGATGCTCTTCGTCGATGGCAAGCCTGGTTCGTTCTGCCATATCGATGATCTTGGCCGGAGTGCGGCCCCGGTTCGTGGCCATGACGGTAAAACTGTTCTCCGCGCTCGGCGATGGCTCCACTGAAATTAATATCCAGGCCCTTTCCGCATTGAGAATAGCCTGGGCATTCATGAGCGCGGCATGAGAGCTGGCGGCGGCGGCCTCGGCAGCAGTTTCCGCGTATCCCGTTTGGCGATCAATCTTTTTCAGCAGGGAAAGGGCCATCAGAATTCCGACGTACCCCAGAATGACCAGCACCAGATTGGCCGCCCAGGTGATTTTCTCGTGCATATTCCAGGCCGACGGCGCTGGAGCTGGATTGGCAACACTGATGTGCGGCGGCTGGATATCCCGAATACCGCTTTCGCTCTCAGTCTTTGTCGCTGGGCTGGCAGTTTCAGGCGGAACGCCGGTAGAAGGCGCTGAAAGAGGCGGTGTCTGCCGATTCACGCCACTCTGACCGCCGGTTTGAGCATGATCGGCCACAGGCGCCTGCAGGAGGACCAACAGCACCGTGAACATCGCTAAACCCTTCAGCCTCATGGGGAAAATGTATCACACGCCTCTGGCAAAGTCCCGCGCTCGAAAGCCGCTTGCAAGCCGCCCAAGGCAACCGCTAGGGTTCGACGACTTCCACGCCCCGCCAGAAGGCCACGTATCCCTTGATCTTGCGCGCCGCCGGCTTGGGGTCGGGGTAATACCAGGCTGCGTCCGGGTTATCTTCCCCGTCGATCAGCAGCGTCATGTAGCGCGCCTGCCCTTTGACTGGGTCCAGGGAGGTGGTTGTGCTGGGACGAAAATATTCGCGTTTCAGGCTGGATTCGGGAAAGTAGACGTTCCCGTCCACCGTCTCCGTCTTCTCGCTTTCGGCAATCACCTTGCCGTTCCAGATTGCTCGTGCCATAGGTTGTTCTGTTCCGATGATTCCGTTGTTACTCTCTATCGGCGCAAAGCGGGTCCGATGGGAGGTTAGGATATGACATTAGCAGAGATTCGCCGGGATTGCGAGTCTCTTTCAGGGCTTGTGGGGATAAGAATACTGGCCGTGCGCCTCCTGCCGGGCCGGCAGGCTCTTGCGCCGGGCTTCCACATTCTTCAGTACCGCCTCGTAACGCTGGGCCGCGGCTGAAAACCGGTTCACCAGCTCGGCCGTCTTGATCAGGAACCCTGGATTCTTTTCCCGTATGCCGTCCATGATTGGAGCAAACTT
This sequence comes from Occallatibacter sp., assembly GCA_050013195.1. Taxonomy (GTDB): domain Bacteria; phylum Acidobacteriota; class Terriglobia; order Terriglobales; family Acidobacteriaceae; genus Telmatobacter. Next base: position 5,753 of record JBEKFS010000005.1, on the reverse strand, counting down.
GGCCAGCATGAAAAACCCCTCAGCGTTGCAATCCACAAACAACTCCGCCGAAACCGCCCCGTGCAGCACCATCGCCGCGGCCATCTCCCAGTAGGTGAGTACCTGGCGCAGCCAGGCGTTGTGCGGGTCGGCGGGGTTCTCCGCAACGGCAAAAAACTCCTCCGCAGTTGCCGGCCAGAACTCGCCAGTCATCCATGCGCGCGCCTTGCGCATCTCCGCCTCGGTACGCAGTTCATACAATCTGAGAATGATTTCGGCATCCGCCGGCGTTGCAAGCATCCGTTCCATTGTGAGTTTCTCCGTTGCCAATACTACAGGATTCAGCCGGTGATTGCTGCGCGACCGCTTAAGCCGCGTTGGATTTGACTGGCTTCACAGGAGTGCGCTTCCCGTCGGTAGCCGCGCCCGCCGCCAGTTCCTCATCCGTGTAGTATCGCCCCGACCCATCTAATTCGCCGGAGGCCAAGCGGCGTGAGACCTCGGCCAGAGCCTGTCCGATAGTTTCATGAAGTTCACGTGAACTTAGGTTTTTCACCGTGCTACCTCCTCAATCTTCAACCAGCGCTCTGGATCATGCACAAACAAAGCCAAATCCTCGCGCTTTTCAGCGATCATGATGCGCTTCCTGTCAGTATTATCGTAGATTTCCGCCTCGTCCGCCAGAGGAAGATAGAGATTACGCATATTCCATACACTTGCGTAATACCTGCGCAAAACAGTACCCGTCGGGATATTATGTCCTCCCTGGCTCACTCTACGAGCCACGCGCGCAACTGCATCCTCCGGCGTCGGTAGCCATAAATAAAGCAATGTGATGCGCCAACCATCCTGTTTACATTGATGCAGCAGGCGCAGATACGATTTGCCTGAACATGTAGTCTCGAACGCGAAGCTCTGGCCATCCTGTACCAACGCCCGCATTTGCTTAATCATCAGACGTCCAGCTGACAACGCAACCGAATCAACGTCTCAAGGCGCAAGGTTACGAGCTATATCGTCGGCATTTAAAAATGGATGCAAATCCAGAAAGTCAGGCAGCAAAACACGAGCTGCCGTAGTCTTGCCTGCGCCGTTTAGGACCGCCAATAAGAATGATTTCTTTCACGCCTGCTGCAAAACCTTCTTGCCGCCCTTCTTCGCCGCCTTCTTTGCCGCTGGCTTCTCTGCCGCCTTCACATCCGCCTTGACAGATTCTTTCTCCACCACCGGCCCATGCGTCTCGGCTGTCGGCAACGGTGGCGCATCGCCAATCCGCTTCGAGTAGCTGCAAACCACCGCGCTCTCCACCGGTGCGGCGCCCTTGCCTGCCCTCTTCTTTGGCGCAACCTCTTCCTCGGCTGCCTTTTTCTTGTTCGGACATTCCAGATAAATCCCCGACCGCAGCGTCTTCTCCACCAGATACGGGCTGCCGCACTCCGGACACTTCTCCGCCACGGGCTTGTTATTCGAGGTAAAGTCGCACTTCGGATAATTCGTACAGCCCCAGAAGATGTTCCCCCGCCGCGCTTTCCTCTCAGCTATGTCGCCCGTGCCGCACTTGGGGCACTTCAAGCCTTCAATCAGGTTCTGCTTCACATACTTGCACTTGGGATACCCTGAGCAGGAGACAAACTCCCCATAGCTTCCCTGGCGCAGCACCAGCGGCTTGCCGCATTGCGGACAATCCTCGCCCGTCGGCTGCGGCGCGGCTACCTTCTGCTGCTGTTTCGAGCTCAGCTTGCGGAAGGTCTTGCAGGGCGGATCCTCGTTGAACCCCGGGCACGACATGAACATCCCAAATGGCCCGCGCCTCAGCACCATCACCCGTCCGCAGTTATCACAGTACTCCTCCTGCTCGCCCGCCTCCTGCGCCTCCGGCGTGTTCATGTCCGGCTTGCCTGCAGTGTTCTCTTTGGTAAACGTGCAGCTCGATTTGTCTTTTTTGTTGTAAGCCGAACAGGCATAGAAGCTGCCGAACTTACCCCACTTCAACACCAGCGGCGCCCCGCACAGATCGCACTTTTCGTCCGTCTTGTGCTCCATGCGCTTGATGTCTTCCATGTTTGCGCCGGCGTCCTTCAGTTCCTCCACAAAGTAGCCGTAGAAGCCGTTCAGCAGGTCGGTCCACTTCTCGTTGCCCTCTTCGATCTCGTCCAACTCCTCTTCCAGCTTGGCCGTGTACGCCACATCGAAGATATACGGAAAATTTTTCACCAGCAGGTCGCAAACCACCATCCCAATCTCGGTGGGATAAAAGCGGCCGCTGTGTTTGGTTACATACTCGCGATCCTGGATGGTGTTGATGATCGACGCATACGTCGAAGGCCGCCCAATGCCCCGCTCTTCCAGTTCCTTCACCAGCGAAGCTTCGTTGTAGCGCGGAGGCGGCGAGGTGAAGTGCTGCTCCTCTTTCAACTCATCCTGCTCAAGCCGCTTCACGTTGTCCAGGTTGGGCAGCTTGTTGTCCGCTTCGTCCTCGTCGTCCTTTTTATCTTCCAGAACTTCGTAGACTTTCAGGAATCCATCGAAGCGTACCACCGATCCGCTCAAGCGAAAATCGTAAGTCTTACCCGTCTTCGCGCTGACTGCGGCAATCTTTGCCGTGGTCACGTCAAAGACGGCCGGCGTCATCTGCGAGGCCACAAACCGCTGCCAGACCAGCCGATAGAGCTTCAGTTGCTCTTCGGTCAGATAGTGCGCAATCGATTCCGGCGTCCGCGAAGCATCGGTGGGTCGAATCGCTTCGTGCGCATCCTGCGCGGCCTTCTTGCCCTTGTACACATTCGGTGTCGCGGGCAGATACTGTGCCCCCAACTGCTTCTCAATCCACTCTCGCGCGCCTTCAATCGCCTCCGGCGCCACGCGCGGCGAATCAGTACGCATATAAGTAATCAGGCCGGTCATGCCTTCGGCGCCAATCGCGACACCCTCATAGAGCCGCTGCGCCACGCCCATCGTGCGCCGCACATTGAATCCCAGCTTACTGGCAGCGTCGCGCTGCAACTGGCTGGTAATGAATGGCGCCAGCGGACGCCTCTGCTTCTCAGTGGCCTGTACGGAAACCAGCGACCATTGTGCTTTTTCGAGTGCGGCCATTACTGCCTTCATCGATCTTTCGTCCGGCAGCGCATTGGCGATGAATTGGTCCTTACCGTCTTTGCCCTGGCCGTTTGCCACCCGAGCCGGCTCTCCATCGATTCCCACAAAACGCGCTTTGAGCTTTTTCTCCGCTTGTTTTTCCGGGTGCAGCACGGCGTCCAGCGTCCAGTACTCAACTGGCCCAAACGCGCCAATCTCCCGTTCCCGCTCCACGATCAGCCGCACAGCCACAGTCTGCACGCGCCCCGCCGACAATCCCCGCCGGACTTTATCCCACAGCAGCGGCGAAATCTGGTAGCCGACTAATCGATCCAGGATGCGCCGCGTCTGCTGCGAATCCACCAGGTTCTGATCCAGATCGCGCGCGTGCTTGAAGGCCTCCTGCACAGCCTTCTTCGTAATCTCGTTGAAGGTCACGCGGCGAATCTTCTTCCGCTCCTTGGCCGATGTCCCCAGTTGCAGCGCAAGATGGTACGCAATCGCCTCGCCTTCGCGGTCCGGGTCGGGCGCCAGATAGATCTCGTCCGCCTTGGCCGCAGCCTTCTTCAACTGCGCCACAACCTTTTCTTTTCCCGGAGACACAATCAGCGTCGGCTCAAACGTCCGATTCTCCAGCTCCACGCCAAGATCGTTCTTCGGCAGGTCCATAATGTGACCCACCGACGCCAGTACCTCGAAGCCCGCGCCCAGATATTTCTCGATTGTCTTCGCCTTGGCGGGAGACTCGACGATCACCAGTGATTTGCTCATTACCATCCTTGATACCAACTACACTCTACCCTGTCCAGCTTGTTCCGTCTGTTGGACTCGGTTCACCCAACTTCCGTTGACTTCGCAAACAGTCCAGATTCAGCCTCTACTTCAGGCCGCGTTCACCCTCCGGGAAAAATTATCCGCGAAAGTTGGAAACTACCACGGAACACCGCCTCATTTCCAGTCGAGGGCAGGTTTTTCTTCTCTTTAAACCCCGTTTCAGGGCGCGCAAAATTGCATTTGCGGCAAGATCAAATCCCCGCAAAGCCCATTTATTCCTGCGTTTACATAGGAATGAAAGGCCGGACGACTAATATTTTCACGGCTCTATCGCAAAAAAATAGAAATCCCCAACTCCCAACTCGCAGCCTACTCCCTGTTCCCTACTCCCTGTTCCCTGCTTCTATCACATCACCCGCACGTAATTCTTCCCCGGCATGCACCGCACCCGCCCTGTTATCTCCAGCTCAAAGAGCGCCGTAAACACCTCGGACGAAGTCAGTTGCGTCTCCAGAAGTTCCAGTATTTCGTCGATCTGTAAGGCTTCGTCGGTGCGCAGTACCTCCAGCACAATGGCCTCTTCGGGTCGCAAAACTTGCTCGGGTAATAGAGATGCAGTCGTCGGCGATTTGGATTCAGCCGGCACCTCGCCCTCCAACTCCAGCCGCACCTGTGAGGGCAGATCCTCCCACACGTCTTCCCATGTGGCCACCAGCTTTGCGCCCTGCTTAATCAATGTGTTGGGAGTCCACGACCCCTTGTTGGTCACGTTGCCCGGCACAGCGTAGAGGTCACGATTCTGTTCGGCGGCGCAGCGCGCTGTAACACGCGTGCCGGAGTTCTCCGCCGCCTCCACCACCAGCACAGCCACGCTCAGCCCGCTCAAAATCCGGTTGCGGCGAGGAAAGTTCTGTGGCGCGGGAAACGTCCCCATCGGCATTTCGCTCACAATTGCTCCGCCGGTTGAGAGAATCTCCTCGGCCAGCTTCTTATTCTCCTTGGGATAAACCACATCGATGCCCGTACCCCACACGGCAACGGTGGGCATGCGCGCCGCCAGCGCCCCGCGGTGCGCGCAGGAGTCTATGCCCCGCGCCATGCCGCTGATAATCAGCAACCGCCGCACTGCTAAATCCCGCGCCAGCATCTCTGCTATGCCCGATCCGTATGGAGACGGATGCCGCGTGCCCACAATCGCAATCCCCGGCCTGCTCAGCAGACTAACCGCGCCCCTGACCCACAGCACCGGCGGCGGATCATATATTTCTTTCAGCCGCTCCGGATACTCCGGGCAACTGTACGTCACAATCGTCGCTCCCTGCGCCGTCACCCGCGCCCACTCCTCTTCTGCCGCCTGGCGCGCCTTGCCGTCGAAGATAAACTGCGCTGCCTCTGCCGGAAACCGTAACCCCTCCAGAGCAGTAAGCGGCAACGTGAAAAGCTGGCTCGCCGTTTCCAACTGCTTCACCGCATCCAGAATTCGCTTTGGACCCAACCCCGGAGCCAGCACCAGCGCCAGCCAGGCCAGCCGCTCCTCGTCCAAAGTGGCCGTCGCCACGCTTGCCGTGCCTTGGGGAAGTGTGCTCATTCTTATTGGCTCCTGTCCGGAATCTGGACACTAATTTTCCTCACAGGAAACCACAACCTCTCCTATGACCCAATTTTGTTCACCTTAGTCGTGATTATTAGAAGAAGTCAAGCCAGGAAGATTCACCCCTTCATTCGGAGCCCCGTGTTGGTACTCTAGGTGTGCGTGAATGTTCGACCCCCATCTCGTCTGCGCGTTGCCGCCATCGACTTTCTCAATCCGGCGCCCCTGATGTGGGATTTCGAGCACCCGCCCCTTCAAGCCTCGCTCGCACACCGCTATCAAATCGACCGAATGTCGCCCTCCGAGTGCGCCGCCCAGCTTGCCTCGGGCG
>JBEKFS010000004.1:0-44219 GCA_050013195.1 Occallatibacter sp. | reverse complement strand
ATTGGCCCATCAGCGTCTCGCCCCAGGCGGGAATGCGGCCGGTGCGAAAGGCCAGATCCGCCACAAAGCTGCCCATCACTGTAACCCATTTCTTTTCCATTACTGAGTCATCCTTTGTGCCGCGCGGTAGAACGTAGAAGTTGTGTATTCAACGGAAAAGCGCAGACGGCATAGAGAGGCATCGCGGCTGCTTATCCCCGGCAGAAGAGATGCTATCAGGCGGCGAGGCTGGCGCGCGACTGACCTGGAGAAAGAGTCTGGGTTCCAACGAACTACGGTTAAGCTTGCTTGAATGTGGCGCTCTTGCAACACAAAGAAGCATATAGATAGATTTGATTGAGCATATTATATGATTTTGGTCAGTTATTTGATTATTTTGCTGGACATTCAATCACTCTTCTATTAGAATTCCTGACGAAATGGTTGAGTGCAACGAGTGTGCTCTGTACACGATGAGGGAGCACCGGGGTGAGCAACGGACCGCGTGAAAGAGGTCAAGGAAAGCGATATGGAGGGTGCCTGTGGAAGGTAAGAGACAGAGTGCGGCTGGCCTGTTGATCTCACTGTTTATAGCTGGTGCGATGGGGACGCAAAATGTGGTCTGGGCGCAGACCGGGCCTGCCACTGGCACCGCTATGGAAGAGATGCAATTAGTCTCTTCCGGTTCTGGGTGGGCGCTGGCTGGACATAGGCTTTACTGGACATCGGACAATGGCCAGAACTGGGATGACATTACACCTGGCAACGACCAGCAACCCGTCAGCAAGGTTTTCTTCCTGGATGCGAACACCGGGTGGGCAATTCTCCCTGGCAACGATGACGCCGGAGCCTCCATTACCATTGCGTTAACCAAGAATGGGGGAAAGAGTTGGCAGAGTGCGCTGGTTGCTCTTGATTCCGTCGCGCAAGGCAGGCGTGTTGGCGGAGTTGTCTCCATATACATTGCCAGCGCACAGCAGGGTTGGCTTATCCTTCATCTCAGTTCGAGTTCCAACTTCAGTATCGGCGCGGCATTGCATACGGAGGATGGCGGTTTGACATGGGCCGCGCTTCCTCCACCGCCTGCGGCCGGGAACATTGTATTTCTAACTTCTCAGAATGGGTGGATGGCCGGCGGGCCGGCAGGAGGCCAGCTATGGTTCACGCGCGACGGCGGCCAGAGCTGGCAGCCGGCGGCAATTCATGCGCCTGTTGAGTGCGCCGGTGCCGAGCCTGCTTATAGCCTGCCGGAATTCAGCGACACGAGGGATGGGCGGCTGACTGCAACAACCGTGAATTCCGGCGGCAACTGTGTGATCGACTATGGGACGGCGGATGGCGGTCAATCATGGCAGGTGCAGCGAGTAAGCGGAGATTCAGCGGCTCTGCACGCGGCTTTGGCCAAATCCGGAACACACACCAGCCATATCTACGCATCAGGATCAGATGTCGTCATTGAGCAGGATGGCGTCCGTCGTCAGGGCGCATTTCCTGCCGGATTACAGCCCAACGGAACCATCACTCATGCCGAGTTTGTTGACGACTCCGCAGGCTGGTTGCAATATTCCTCTGGCGCGTGTCAGTTATCCAAGATGCACTGCACTCAACAAAGTGAATTGCTGGCCACCATGGATGGAGGCAAGACCTATACGGTCATAACGCCTCATCTCGCTGTAGCACAGCGCACTTCTTCCGGCGCGTCCTTGCCAGTCTCGCGGAGTATGCTTGCCGCTATGCAGCTCGAGACCGATGTGCAGGACGCAGCAAGGTCAGAGGCTGCCCCCGGCGCCGACACGGCCGTCAGTAACAGCAGCGGCATTGACCTGGCCTGCGCACCCACCACAATCGCCATGCAAACCTGGTGGACAGACAGCCCATACCAGGACATCGGCGTGTATCTTGGCGGGTGCGATGTGTACTGCGTTTCGCCGAACGGTCAGAACACCTGTGCTTCTACCTGGCATGCGAGCACATCGAAAACCGTCGATTCCAACCTGACTTCGACCTGGATGACAAGCGTCACAGATATGGGATGGGGCATTCTGCCTATCTGGGTTGGGCCGCAGGCTCCGTGCATCGCCAATGCCAGTTCTTATTGGACAATCAATAACTCCGACTCCTACTCCACGGGAACCTATCAAGCGGATTTGGCCATTGCGCAGGCAAATGCTCTGGGCATTACGAACGGCATTATTTATTACGATATGGAGGGCTACACGCCAGATGGCGGAAGCTGTTCCGGCGCTGTAGAGACCTTTCTTGATAGCTGGACAACCGAGCTCCACGCGCAAGGGTTTCAATCTGGTTTGTACGGCGGTATCAGCGATTTTGAGACAGACTTTCTTGCTCTATCGCCAGAGCCGGATGTTGCCTGGATTGCGGCGTGGGACTCGAACAACACAATATGGAACATTGGAACCCTCTCCAACAGTTACTGGCCCAATAACCAGCGTATTCACCAATGGAATAGCGAAACGAACGGAGAAACCTGGGGTGGAGTCAATCTCGGCGGCATTGATCAGAACATAGTCGATGCGCCTGTTATAGGAAATTGGCTGACCACTTCCCCTAACTTCGCGCTGAGCAACAGTGGCGCAATCACTATCAGTACTCTTGGTGGCAACGGAACATCCACGATTTCCGTGACTCCTTCAAGTGGATTCACCGGAGTTGTAACTCTCAGTTGCAACATTGCCGGCTCTGCCGCCATTCCGCCCACCTGCTCAATTCCAGCGTCAGTTTCCATCACAGGAACCACGGCTGACACAGCCACACTGACCATTCACACCACCGCAGCAACCAACGCCACGAATTTGCCGCGAAGAACCTTCTTCCCCGTGGGTAGCGGATCGATTTTGGTCTGTCTTCTGCTCATGGGAATCCCGAGACGGAGTCGGAGTTGGCGAAAGATAATCAGTGTCTTGTTGTTTGCCGTGAGCATCGGAACAATTGCCGGGTGTGGTGGTGGCAGCAGTAGTGTCGGTGGAGGAGGCAGCACTGGCACCGGCGGGACAACCATTGGAACTTATACGGTAACAATCATCGGAGTCGATCAGGCCACGGGAACCGTCAAGTCGAATACGATATTAAACGTTAACGTGAATTGAAGGCTCGCTCTGCTTAGGGGCAAAGGCGTGGACTAACGCGTCATTCTTCTGGATAGTTCTTGCTTTCACCCTTAATACAGCAGGTATCTGGCCCGGATCGGTTTGAACAGTTCGATCGCCTCGACCCAATCCATCCACACGCGGCGCGGGTCCTGCCCGGCGGTAATCGCATCCATCGTGGCTTTGTTCAGCATCAAGTTGTCAAGGTTTTTCATCTCGAACTGCTGCGGATAAAGAGAGTGGAGCGCGTACGCAATCTCAATACCAAGTTCGGGTGCGTCGAGCGCATTCCTGTCGGTGATAATGATGTTTACGCCTCCGCATTTCTGCTGCGCATACACGCTGGCGTTGGGCGTGAACTCCGTCGGCACAAAGCGAACACCGCTGATGGCCCGTGTATTCAGGTAGGCGGCCAGCTCCCGGGGTTGAATCCACGGGGCGCCCAGCTGCTCGAAGGGCGTATCGGTGCCGCGCCCCAGCGAAACCTTGGTTGACTCCAGAATCCCGAGTCCGGGATAGAGAACGGCTTCAGTCAGACTGCGCATGTTAGGAGACGGATTCACCCAGAGATCTCCGGTAGAATCCAGCCAATCGCCACGCTGCCATCCCTCCATCTGGATTACCTTCAGTTTTGAATTGATGCCACGTTCTGAGTTATAAAAGCGCGCCAGCTCGCCGATCGTCATGCCATGGCGAATCGGAACCTGTCCGTAGTTAATAAAGTTTTCGCGTCCTTTGTCGCTGATGGGTCCCTGAACGTAAGATCCGTTGATAGGATTCGGGCGGTCTAAAACAAAGATTTTCTGCCCTGTCTGAGCAGCTGCCTCCATAAAGTAGCCTAGCGTTGTTTCGTAGGTGTAAAAGCGCGTGCCGACGTCCTGAATGTCGTAGACGATCACATCTGCCGATTTCAGCACATCCAGCGAAGGATGGCGCTTTGCGCTGGAATCTCCATAGACGCTGTAGACGGGTATTCCTGTTGACGCGTCTTTGGAATCGCCAATTTCGGTAGTGTCCACGCTTCCGGTTACGCCGTGCTCAGGGCTGAAGATGGCAACAACCTGAATACCAGGCGCCTTGGCTAGCACATCAATAGTGCGATTGCCTTGCGAGTCTACGCCGGTTTGGTTAGTGACCAAAGCGACCTTGGTTGCCGTTTTTCCCGCTTCGCGGAGTTCGGCGAAATCATGGGCCTCAAGCATATCGATGCCGGTGCGAACCGAGTCATTGCGAGCGGTCACAAGGCGCGCCGACGACATGGCTTCGTTATAACCTGTGATTCGCGCCAGGCGCAGTTTTTGATCGTCTGAAACTGAAAGTCCAAGGCTCTCGGCCGCCGCTGAGGCAACCCGTGCGCGCAGCGAAACGATCGATAAGTTATGGCCGTGAGGATGAACCGCGTTGGTCAGCAGAATCACATAACTATCCGTAACCGGATCGATCCAGAGAGATGTTCCGGTAAACCCCGTGTGTCCGAAGGAACCTATAGGAAAAAACTCTCCACGATTGGTGGAAAACGGAGAATCGATGTCCCAGCCCAGGCCGCGAAGCGTAGCCGCCGTGGGCGGTTGCTGCGGAGTGGACATCTTTTCCACGGTCAGCGGTGTAAGAACATGAAAGCCGGAGAGCAGCTCCTGCGCATATTTTGAAAGATCATCCGCAGTAGAGAACAATCCGGCGTGACCCGCAACTCCGCCCATTCGGCGTGCGGTGGGATCATGCACCGTGCCGCGCAGCATATGATTACTTTCGTCGTACTCGGTCGGCGCAATGCGCGGAAGCCATGCGGCAGGCGGCAGGAAGCGCGTGTCTCTCATCTCCAAAGGAGCAAAGACATTCTTCGCTGCGTATTCATCCAGGCTCATACCGGAGACTTTCTCGACCAGAAAGCCGAGCGTTTCAAAATTAATATCGCTATAAAGAAAACGCGAACCAGGAGGAAGTACGGGCTTCTGGTCCATAGCCATCTGGTATGCGGCATCGCGCCCCTTCCACGCCGTTTTTAGATCCAGGTCCTCAGTTAGCCCGGAGAAATGCGTGAGCAATTCACGGACTGTGATATCGCGCTTTCCGTTTTTTGCAAACTCCGGCAAGTAGGCCGCCACCGGTTCGTTCAGACGGACCTTCCCTTCCTGCACCAACTTCATGACGGAAGTCGTCGTGGCAATGCATTTTGTCAGCGAAGCAAGGTCGAAGATGGTGTCTACGGTCATCGCTTCCTTGACCGGTTCCAATGAACGCATTCCATAAGCTTTGTGATATACCACATTGCCGTTGTGCCCGATCAGCACGACGCCGCCGGGAATCGTCCCGCGCGCAACTGCCGTGTTCATAATCTCATCGATGTTGGCAAAGTTCGCACCGCGCGTGATAACCGCCGCAGTACCAGAGGGTGATGCATCCTGGGCAATCATGCCGTCAAACAATGCAGAAACAATCAACAGAATCAAGACAAACCGGCAAATTGCAATCCAACTTTTCACTTGAATCCCCCTGGCTTGGGCATTTTCAGGCAACTTACTAACTAGATGATGACTAACTTCGGGAGGTGATCGCGTATGGCTGGATAAGCCTACGAAGTCAATGCCTTCAGCCCCAGGCCCGGCCCGTATGGCAAGATCAACTTCCCTTTCAGCACCTTCACGCCTTCGTATGGATCGTTTGAAATCAGGAGATTTCCATCCAGGTCTGGATAGTCCACAAGAGCAGCCAGATGAGCTGCGGCTGTAACTGAACACGAACTGGAGACCATGCAGCCCAGCATCACCTTCATGTTCATCGCACGGGCAAACTTGATCCATCGATAGGCTTCCATAACGCCTCCCGACTTATCCAGCTTCACATTGATTCCGTCGTAAGCTTCCTTGAGTACGGGAATCAGCGATGCGTGGGTGCAGGATTCGTCGGCGATAACTGGTATGTGCACCTTGCTGCGCACATACTTTGTCTCTTCAAACATGTGTGCGGGCATTGGCTGCTCAATCAGCTCCACGCCCTGCGTCTCCAGCCAGTTGATCTTGCGAATAGCTTCTTCCTTGTCGGTCCAGCCTTCATTGGCATCCACGCGCAACGGTTTTTTCGTTACGCTGCGCACAGCTTCAATGGTCTCTTCGTCGTTCTTCAGCCCAACTTTCACTTTCAGAACAGGAAAATCCTCCGCCTCACGCGTCTTTTGCCGGGTAATCTCCGGCGTGTCGATACCAATCGAAAAAGTGGTCACAGGCGCGTCCGCCGGATCGAGCCCGAAATACTGGTACAGCGAGATGCCGAGTTTCTTGCCCAGCCAATCGCATATCGCGATGTCCACCGCAGCCATAGCCGCGTGTTCGTGGTCGCCAAGCATGTGGCGAACCTCGGCAAGGAACTTGTCGAATTTCTGGGGATCACCAACCGCAATCTTGTCGATAATCGCATCGATGGCCTGTTTGGCTTGTTCCGGGTACTCCTTGTAGCGCACGATCGGCGCGCCCTCGCCGTATCCGGTGATGCCGTCTCGCTGATATTGAAGGTGAACCGTGTCACGATAGGCGCTGGAAGACATCGTGGTCGTCCAGGTGTGGCGCAGCATCAGGCGTTTCAACTCGGTTTTGACAATGGCCTTGCCGCCCGATGCCTGTGCGTCTACGGCATACAAAGCCGCTGGCAAAGCCACGCTCACTCCGGCCGCTCCCGCAGCCTTGAACAAATCCCGCCGATTCATCATTTCACTCTCCGCGCTGCTACCAGAAGTTTAGTCCAGGGCATATCGTCCAGCTTGCTGATCTGGACCTCGGGATGCGTGTTAGTTGTGTCATGAATTAACTCGCCGTTGCCGATGTACATGCCCGTATGGGTAATCTTCGTAAGGCTCGCGCCAAAGAACAACAGATCGCCTGGCTGCAAGTCCTTGCGCTCCACCGGCACTACTCTGCTCCACGCTGCCTGCACGTCGGCATCCCGAGGCATAATAATCCCGCGTTGGCGGACCAGCATCTGAGTGAAGCCGGAGCAGTCGAAACCATAACTGGAGATCCCGCCCCATGTGTAAGTGATGCCAAGAAACCTGTGCGCGAGTTGAATAGTCTGGTCGATGGTCAACGGCGCGAAATCCGCACTTACATTGCCTTGCTCAACATATGCTGTCTGACCATTTACAAGCTTGACCTGAAGCCAGCGTCCGCCCTTGTCCACATACCCGGAAATCAATTCCAGCCGCGCTTCCCAGGGAAGGTTCAGCAAAGGAGCGTGTTTGGTCACGCTGGGTTCGCGATAAAGATTCGCGCTCAGTCCCACAACGCGTACTGCTTTTCCATCCGGGGCATAGAAGCTCTGCCGCGGCGTGATGTCGGCCTCTGCCACCCAACCCGTGTAGTCATCGCCAGTGCGGATACGAATCCATCCATTTTTCTTTTCCAGAGAAAGAATTCCTGATCCATAAAGAGCCTGCGACACAACATCACTGTCAGCGGAGGCGGAGGAGTACATGTTGATTACAGGTCTGGAAACTACATAGTCTGGCTTGGAAACGGACTGCTGGCCAACTGCGCCGACGCCCCAGAACGCTGCGCACAATATCAGAAAATAGCGAGCCTGTGAAAGTGCGGAGTTATTGCACATCTTCATTTTCCTTCTCCCATAATGTTATCCACTCAGTAACTTTGTCAGTTATCCCTCTTGATTCCAGGAAAATACGTCTGAAAGGGAGGAGCTGCGGCGGGCAGCGCCGGCAACCCTACGTCTTCCGGCTTGGGCAGTACGTGCGTCTGTCGATATTGCGAGCTTGCCTCACTGAATCGATTGGCGCGTTGAATCCACAATTGCATACTGAGATCATAGCGCGCCATGACGTTGTCCAACCAATAAGGTCGATTCTCCTGGAGCCATGCATGATGAAAAAGTTCACGGGTCAGCCCATATCCTTCACGGAGATCCTGGCACTCACCGTTCACACCGGTAATCGCTCCTAACTCACGGTTGACTGTGCGTCTGGCGACAGGATCGTTCTGCGCCTGATAGGCTCGCCTGTAACCATCGGCAATTTCCTGAGCGACCTGAAATTTGAATCCGATGAAGTCGATACGCCGCGCACCCATCTCCATAGCATCCAACGCATCTGATTCACGCAAGGCTGCTGCGCCACGCGCCTGTTCGATGAGAATAATGGCCTGCTCGGCGTGCACGCGTAGCGCATGACCTACCGGCAGCAATTTAGCGGAGATCTGCTGTCCTTCTGTGCTCCACGGGTCGATCCAGAACAAGTTATCGGTGGCGGATCCGAGTCCCGCATCTTTCAGTGTCGCCTGCGCGGCCATCAGCTCCACTTGCGCCTGGTTGACTTTGCCCGTGGAATCGCCGTGAAAGACCTGGCCGTAGCTATTTTGAAATTGCGGAATACTGCTTGTTCCCGACTGCCACCCGGCAGCCGCTCCGAAGAGCGCGCCATACCAATCCAGGTTAAATAGTCCCTCGCCAAGATCATTCCACACTGTATTCAACACTCCGGTGGAACCGAGCCGCTGGCCATCGCTGACAAATCGCTGGATGTTATCCAGGCCGGCATTGTAATTCGGATAGACCACCCTCCAGTTATTGATGCCCGGAGCCACCCAGGTCTCCATTCCCGCATCCACATACGGCAAAAGCCATTTGTCGTAACCGTTGGGGTTTGGATTGTACTCCCACGCTACGGCAATCATATCCTTGGGCAGTGTCTTAACCAATTTCGGACTGTCCATGGCAATATCGCCCCAGAACAGCAGCTTTCTATGCAGAGGAGTTAGTTCCGTATGAATCTGTTTAAGAAAGTCCACATAGACGGCGCCCAACCCTTCTTGAGTTACGCGTTCTTTGGTCTGCCCTCTTCCCAGCTCGAAGGTTTCGTCCGCCCCGATGTGAAGAAAGGGACCGGGAAAAATCGAGGCCATCTCCGTGAACCATTGCCGGATCAACTCCTGCGACCCAGGCTGGCCCGGAGCCAAAACGGAACCGTGTGGCGTCTCCGCAAGTTGGGAATAAATATCGAACATCAGCACACGATGCAGGTGCCCGAAAGCCTCCTGCTCCGGAATGATGGTGACGTGAAACTGTCTCGCATAGCGCACCAGCTCTTCCGCATCGGCGCGGGTCATCGCGCCGCCGGGAAGCGCTGGAAGAGGATTGGACGCGAACGCCAGCGTGTTCTCAAAGTAGGGAGAGTAGATATTCACCTTGTACTGGGAAAGTATTTGGATCTGATGCTTCTGGAACTCCAGCGTGGGAATGGGGCCGCGCGAGAGGTCGTCGCTTAGCCCGCGATATTTCATGGCCGGCCAGTCGCGCACCACAACTCCATGCAGAACGGCATGCGCTCCACTACCGGTGATCAGTTGCTTGATGGTTTGCGCGCCGTAATAGATTCCCGTGCTCGTTGCGGCAATGTCGTATGTAATGTCTTTATCGGTAACAAGGACGTAGCCTTCGTCGCGCATAGTAGGGTCGAAGTTCACCTTGGCACGCGCAAGAATATCTGCGGCCTTCTTCGCATCCTGGCGCAGAAGCACAATCTTGATTCTGCCCATCTTGCCAGCATGCGCGTCGATGCCGCGTTCCTTGATCGCACTCGCCAGGTCTTCGGCAGCGAATTTGTCTTCAGGATCCCGGCCCTCGGCCAGGATGCTAATACCCTGCGTAAGCGGCATATCTTTAACCAGGCGAATCTCGCGCGGCATAGGAATCAGGGCTAACTTCGGAGTATCGGCCAGCACGGAGGAAGAGTGCGAAATATCCTGCGCCAGCAATGCTGTTTGCGGCAACAACAGGACACCAAGCCCAAAGCAAGAGGCAACGCAGGGGACAATAGCGGAGATCAGGAGACGTTTCCGTAAATTAGTAAACCTGAACATTAGTTTCACCTCACCATGCGCGGCGACGCATCGCGTCATCATCGTGCAGGTTGTGATGCGTGTGCCCTTGATAGCAGAACGGCGCCAGCCGAAGCCGGCGCCGCTCTGGTTGGAAATTCAAGAAGATTAGAAAGTAATCTTGCCTGCGAATTGCATGACGCGGTTGTCACGAGCACTGGTGATGACGCCGAAGGTGCTCGACGTTGTTGAGGCTGTGCCCGGAGAGCCAAGGTTGGTGTGGTTGAGGGCGTTGAAGGCCTCGGCGCGGAGTTGGAGGTTAAATCCACCGGGAATCCTGAAGTTTCTGAACAGGCCCAGATCGATTCGTTCGAAGCCGGGAGCGCTGACCACGCCACGTTTTTCTGTACCCACCTGGCCGAGTCCGTTGGCATTGAGGCCGGGGGGTAGCGGCGCCGCGAACGCGCCACGGTAGAACCACTGTTGACGTGTGCGAAGCTGCGTTCCATAACCATTACGGGGGTTGCCGATCTGGTTGGGTCTGTAGCTGGAAGCGGTGTTGCCTGAGATTCCGATACCTGCGGAATCATTGGCTTCGTTGCCGTTTGCCTGGTTGTTTATAGGGTTGGTGTAGCCGTAGTAGACCAGGCTACCCGCACTCATCGTCATGGTCAGTGGCAGGCCAGAGTTCATGGCCAGGATGCCGGAGGCCTCCCAACCGCCAACGATGTGGCCAACGACTCCGCGCTGATCCTTCATCCAGGGCAGCTCATAAACGCCGTCCACCACAAGAACGTGATTCCTGTCGTCAGTTGCGCGACCGTAATCATTGTTGAGGTTATAGGTGTTCTCGGCGCCCGTCGCGTAGTTGTTTGGGCTGTTTGTCAGATCGCGCGACCAAGTGTAGTTCGCGTCAACCAGGCTCTTGCCCTTGAACTTCTTGGTGGCCTTGACCTGCAGCCCATTGTAGTTGGAGCTGAAGATCGACTGGACTGTGTCGATGTAGATGTAGCCCAGGTACGGCCTGATTTGGTTTAGCCCGCGATCGCAGGTTGTGCTGACATACGCCGGAATGGTGGTCGTTCCAGTAGTGCCGGCATCAGCATATACGCAGCTGGAGGCAACATCGGTAGGTAAGATTTTGCCGACCCAGGAGTTGGGCACCGGCTCATCTTCATTCACTTTGCCCAGCAGGTGAGTGCCGTGCGTACCGAAGTAGCCGATATCGAGCATGAAGGTCGGTGACAACTGCTGCTGAATATCCAGTGAGTACTGCTGAATATACGGCGTGTGGTAGTTGATTGGGCTGGCTTCAATGCCGCCAGGTGACGTGGAGGCGGCTGTAGTTGTGCCGGAACCAGTTGCTGGGCTGTCCAATACTGCGGTCGAGAGCGAGTAGTTGGTCACTGCGGGTGGATTACTAAAGACTATCGTCTCATAGTAGCTCACCTCTGACTGGTCGTAGGCCCAGCCATAGCCGCCGCGCAGCGAGGTCTTGCCGTTGCCGAAGATATCATAGGCAAAGCCAAAACGTGGCGCAAAGTTGTATTTGTCCGCCTGGCCAACCTTGCTGCCGAATGGCGAGTTATGCGCCGTAATCGTACTATTCGGGAAGATCAGGCCGTTCAAGTAGTTGATGCCCTGATAGTCGGCATTGGGGTTTCCGTAGAGATTAGTGGTCAAGTACTTTGCGTTCGGGCACAATGTAGCCGAATAAAAGCAAATCAATCCGGTGCTGCCGATGGTCGGAGCATTGGCGGCATTGAAGGTGGCAGGATCAAAATTGCTCAGGCGGTTGCCGCCGTCGGTGGGCTGGGCAAAGTAGCCGTAGCGCAAGCCCAGGTTAACCGTCAGGCGTCGAGAAACCTTGATATTGTCCTGAACGAATGCCTCCAGGAGGTTCTCAATGATGTCAGCCGTGATGGCTGTCGAAGCCTGGCTGAATCCAGCATTGGCGTTGCCTTCGAGAAAATTGGCAAATCCGAGGTCTGTTTGGGTTGCTGCATTCTGTCCGGCAATCGGAGCTGTAACACCTGTGGCGTTGGCATTGACGCCGGTAAAGGAAAAGCTGCCTTGGTTGCCACCAGTGGAGTTCTCCTTCTTCTCATAATGGTTGTAACTGGCGCCCACGATGAACGTGTGGCGGCCCTGTGTCTTGGTGACATCGCCAAAGACGTTGTGGTTTTGGTCGATGTCATGATAGATACCCGTGCTGCCCAGAGCCACAAACGCGTTGCTCCCCGAAAACGAGAGGGTCGGGACCACGCCCAGCACATTTGCGTAGGGCAGGGTTGGGTTGATGTCGGTGGAGTTAGCGGTCACGAAAGCGCCGATGGGTGTGGTGAAAATCGCGTTGCTGGAGTATGCGTAACCGATGTTCGCCAGCATAGTGGGTGATAAGAGATACGTGGCGTGTCCCATGTGCTGCGTGCCGGGATTCGTCGAGATGGTGGCAGAAAGTCCCGGAATGGCCACACCTGAACCGAAGGTTCCAGAGCCAGCCACCGTTGGGAACGTGTCATGGAGGTAGCGGTAAAAGAGGTTCAGTTTCGGCGAAACCGTCTCGTCGATGCGAACGAAGATTTGATTATTGTTGGCGATGTTTGGCACGGTATCGGCCAACTGGTGCGGATCAAAGCCAGCGGCGATATTGGCCGTTTCGGGCGGCAGCGGAATGTACTTGTAAATGTCCTTTATGTAGGCCGCTGCTACCGGATCAATGGTCGTGATCTTATCGCCGTATGAGGTGCATTGTCCATTGGCCGAGTTATAGGTCAAGCAGACCGATACCGGCCCCTGTGCCCAGGTGCTGCTGGTGGGCTGATAGTAAACGTTGGAGAAGTCGCCTGCGCGTTCGCTTGCGTCGGGGACCAAGGCCGTTCCCGAGGTATAAGTTACAACCCTGCGAGTCTCGTCGGAGAAGAAAAAGAAAGTCTTATCCGTTCCGTTGTAGAGATGCGGAATCCGGACAGGGCCGCCGAGGCTTTCGCCAAAGTCGTTGTAACGAAGGATAGAGCGAGGCTGTACAGGAAGTGTCAGCTTGTTGCCCCACGTGTTTGCATTGAGGACATTATTCCGCCAGAACTCGTATGCGGATCCGTGAAATTTGTTGGTTCCGGATTTCGTGACCACGTCGATCTGGCCCGATGCACTGCGCCCGAACTCGGCGGAGTACTGACCGCGCAGGGTCTTGATTTCGGCGATGGCATCGACACTGGGATAGGTGAGCAGTGTCAGGTTGGCACCGCGATCAACGTTGTCGGCACCGTCAATGGTCCAGTTATTGGTAGTATTGCGGCCGCCGTTGACCGAGAAGTTGATCTGGTTCGATCCACCAGTAGGATTCGTCGATCCAACATACAACTGATCGCTCGCGCCGCCGAAGACGACGCCCGGTTGCAAGGTGAGAAACTGCTCGTAATTGCGTTCATTCAGCACCAGTTCGTTCATCTGGTCGCCACTGATGAGGCCCGAAGACGACGCGTCTTCAAGATCCAGTTGTGCCTGAGCCGCGGTAACCGTGATCACTTCGCTCACGCTTCCTGTGACCAGGGACTTGTTCACGGTCAGAGCGTCAGCAGCGTGCAGCTGGAGCCCGGTAACGGTCGCGGTTTTGAATCCGGGGGACGCCACCTTCACCGTGTAGGTGCCAAGCGGCAGCGATGTTGCAGTGAAAAAACCCTCGGAACTGGTTTTCAGGATGCGAACATCCTGGCCGCGGTCGGTGTTGGTCAGCGTAACTGTGGCGCCTTGAATAACGGCTCCTGTCGAGTCCGTCACCGTGCCGCTGATGCTGCCGGACACGGAGTCCTGTGCCCAGGCGCCGCCGCAGACGAAGCTGAAAAGCGCGACCAGAACCGCGCCGCATAGCAATCGTTTACATAGGTTCATTTCCCTGCCTCCTAAAAAGAGTTACCTGTGAAGTTGCTGATCATTGCTGCGTACTCCTCCAAAAGTTCCCCGTCGTAAACACGCAGCGGCGAAGAGCTGTCGATGGCCTATCTACAACAACAGCATAGCCACTTTGCCAGCCAGAAAACCGGGTACAAGCCAAACTTACAGCACTATACCGATTCGCCAAAATCCTAATCGACTAGTTGGTTGGCTGTCAAGCAAAATAATCACTAAGCTGACCAAAGCTGCCCAATACGCTCAAATGTTGGTCCGCCTACGAAACTCGTCGTTCCTACAAGTTGATGCACACTTTTCGATGCGTAAAGCCCCTTCTAGGCTTCAATTGCCCTTCGAATACTGCCCTGAGCGCGCTTGAGCCGCCGGATAGCCTCTGGTTTAGCGACCTGGGCGCAGAGCATCACCAGCGCCACGGAGACCTTCATGTCGGCTGCTTCCAAAGTAGCTAGCGCAACGCTTCGATTCACTTTTGCAACGTGTCGCACGATGGATATTCCCCGCTCAAGCAGCTTTTCATTCTTGAGGTGCAGGTTGACCATCAAATTGCCGTAGACATATCCCAGGCGAGCCATGGCGCCGGTAGTCAGCATATTGCAAATGAGCTTTTGCGCCGTCCCGGCTTTGAGGCGGGTCGATCCGGTCAGTATTTCCGGACCGACCTCGGCCTCGATGGCAATCTCGGCGACACCAGCCAACTCCGAGCCGGTGTTGCAGATGATGGCGATGGTCGCCGCGCCCTTTCTTGCAGCGTACTTCAAGGCCGCAACCGTATAGGGAGTGCGTCCGCTGGCAGCCAGACCCACGACTACATCTTTTTTGCCCGGCTTCCGCGCGGCCATATCTCTGGTACCCAGTTGGGACGAATCTTCGCTGGCCTCCGAGGCATTGGCCAGCGCCTGTTCACCGCCCGCGATTACGTATTGGATCATGTCAGGATCAGTGCCGAATGTGGGCGGGCATTCGGAGGCGTCCAGCGCCCCAATTCTTCCGCTGGTACCGGTGCCGACGTAGATCAGGCGTCCACCGGCGGCAAGCCGGTCGCGAACCACGTCGATTGCCTGAGCGATGGACGGGAGCGCCTGGCGGACAGCGCGTAAAACCCTGGCATCCTGGCGGTTCATCAGGGTGGCAATTTCCAGCGCGTTCATTTTATCCAGATCGGAGGAAGCGCGGTTTTGCCGCTCCGTTTCCAGCCCACTTAACATCACGAACTCTCCTAACTTTCAACTGCTGTTATCGGTTCAACCGGCAGGCTCCTGCGCAGAAAAAAGCTGGCGCCATAGCCAATGGCAAAGGTGAAAATGCTGCCCAGGGGCACATACCAGGTGTAGGGAACCCTGGTGAACTGCCACAGAAAAATATTCAAAGCAAATCCGCACACCATTCCAACCATCGCGCCGCTCTCAGAGGCCCGGCGTGTGATAACGCCCAGCATGAAAACTCCGAGCAGCGATCCGTAGGCCACCGAAGCGATGGATAGGCCGATCTCCAGCACCTTCTGGCCGCTTTGACGGACCACAATCGCCAGCGCGAATAGCACCACTCCCCAGCCGATGGTTGCCATCCGGGAGAGAAACATCTTGCGTTTCTCGCTGGCTCCGGGATTAAATCGGGAGTAAAAATCGATGATGGTGGTGGAAGAAAGCGAATAGAGCGAAGCGCTCAGGTTGGTCATGGCCGCGGCCAGAATGGCCGAAACCAGCAGGCCGCTGATGCCGTGCGGCATATAGTTGACAACGAATGTGGGATAGATGCGATCCGAACGCGCAAAATCGGCGGCAGGCGGAAGCAGCTTGTAGAAGACAAAGAGCAACGCGCCGATCAGCAGAAAAAGCGCAAACTGAAACAGCACCAATACGCCGCTGGCTATCAATGCCATTTTGGCAGAGCGTTCATTGCGCGACGCCAATAACCGCATCACAATCAGTTGATCCGTGCCGTGACTGGCCGTAGTCAGGAAAGCGCCGCCAATCACGCCGGACCAGAAAGTATATTTCGCATAGAAGTTCCATCCGAATTGGAAGACGTGGAACTTGCCTGCATCCGCTGCCATGCCGTACGCGCCATGCCAACCTCCCGGCACCAGGAGCGTAATTGTATAAAGGCCAATCACGGTTCCTGTAATGTAAACCGATAGCTGAATGACATCCATCCAGATCACAGTCGCCATGCCGCCCTTGAAGGTGTAGATCAGTGTGAGGATGATGACGATAGCGATGGCCGCCACATCGCGCCCCAGGTCGCTCGAGCCGCGCAGAAGCCCTGAGAGAGCAATGCCCACCACAATGGCAATCGCAAAGACGCGGACGCCATCGGCTGCGGCGCGGGTCATTAAGAATAGCCCAGCAGTAAGCGAGCGCAGCCTCTGTCCAAAACGGCGCTCAATAAGCTGGTAGGCCGTAACCAGATCGCCGCGAAAGTAATGCGGAATCAGCAGCAGACTGATGATGACGCGCCCGATCATGTAACCGATCACCAGTTGCAGGAAACGGAAGTCCTGCTCGTAGGCCATTCCCGGCACACTGATGATGGTCAGCGTGCTGGTTTCGGCGGCAACGATGGACAGAGAGATTGCCCACCACGGAATCGTATTTCCCGCCAGAAAGTAGCCCTTGATGGTGTTCTGCTTCTTGCGGAAGTGCATGCCGAAGGCGGTGACGCAGGCCAGGTAAAGCACGATCACGGCAACATCAAATGCGTTCAGTCCCATGGCGCCTGATTCTCCGCTTCTTCCTGGAATTTAATTTCCATTCTGGTGATTCGCTCCACACCTGCGCCGTGAGCAGGGCCGAAAATGCCAACATCGACGCGAGGATTACTCTCTGCAAGTGCGAGGCGCAACCTGAAAAATGCTTGCACCGGGATAAAATTAGCCATCCTGGAGCGTTTCAGATCACGAGAATGACCATTTGGCCCCAACATGGTCATTGTAGACCACCCAGATGCTCTTTACCCACATCTGGGAACAAATTCCTGTCATGAAAACGGTTTTGGGGGATGTTTGACCATTCTTCGCCGGGCAGACAGACGCCTCGTAATACAGTCTGCAACCCGTTGGAAGAGTGCTAGGCCGTCGCTCGCTGCTGTTCACGGCCGCCCAGGCGCACGCTTACGACCTTGGAGACGCCGGGCTCCTGCATGGTCACGCCGTAAATCATGTCGGCTGACTGCATCATGCGTTTGGAGTGAGTAACCACCAGGAACTGTGTTTCCCTGCTCAAGGAGCGCATCAGGTCGGAGAAGCGGCCGACGTTGGTCTCGTCCAGCGCAGCGTCCACTTCGTCGAGCGCGCAAAAGGGGCTGGGCTTGAACTGGAAGATAGCCACCAGCAGGGCCAGCGCTGTCAGTGACTTTTCGCCGCCTGAGAGCAGAAGCACATTCTGCAGCTTCTTGCCCGGTGGCGAGGCCACGATGTCCAGGCCGCTCTCTGCCTGGTTCTCCGCGTCCGTGAGGCGCAGGAAGGCCTGGCCTCCTTGAAAGAGTCGCGCGAAAACCTGGGCGAAGTTCTCGTTGATGCGGGCAAAGGCCTCGTCGAATTTAGTGCGCGAGATCAGATCGATTTCCTTGATGGTCTGCTGGGTGTTCTCGATCGACTCCATCAAGTCCGTGCGCTGCGTTTCCAGGAAGCCATGCCGTTCGGCGGTCTCCTTGTACTCTTCCAGAGCCATCATGTTCACCGGGCCCATTTGTTCGATGCGCTGGCGCAACCCGCGGCAGGTCTCCTCTTCGGTGACCAGCGCTTCACCGGCCAAGCGCTCGATCAGCGCATCGGCGCGCAGCGCGGCGGCATCCAGATTCACCTCGGCCAGGCAGCTTGCCTCCACGTGTTCCAGGTCGGCGCCCAGCTTGGCCACTTCGCTCGCGCGGCTGGCGCGGTCTTCGCGCAACAGGTCAAGCGCGGACCGCCCGCCCTTGAGTTCCGTTTCCATGGTTGCCAGTTGCAGTCGAAGAGCCTGTGCCTGCGCGGTCAGCGTCTGCGCCTGTCCCAACGCCTCGGCGCGCCCAGCCGTCAGCTCCTGCTCACGCCGGGTTAGCTCGGCGCTCTCCTGGATGCGCTGCTCTCGCTCCGTCTCGGCCGCGGTTCTCTGTTGTTCAATTGATTGAACTCGGCGCTCCAGGTCGGCATGAAGCTGGTCGATGCGCTGAAAAGCTGCTTCCGCCCCGCGCCGCCGCTCCTCCAGGCCGGCTAACTCGGCTGTCACCCGTGCCGCCTCCTGCTGTAAGCTCTCGCGCTTCTCGCGCAATAAAACCAGCTGCGCCTGCAACGCATCCAGAGCCGCTTCGACCGTCTGGTGCTCTGCCTCCAGGCGCAGCATCTCCTCGCGTTTTTCGTCGATGGTGCTCCGTTTCGCTTCGCGCGCATCCTTATTGCGGGCAGCCTGCGCTGTCCATTCCTCTCGCCGCCGCTCCACGCGCTGCGTCTCGGACTCCATCTGCTTCAGCGCCGCGCCCAGGTTGGCGGTGTCGCGTTCAGCCAGTCGCCTCTCTTCGCTACGCGCCTCCAGCTGCACAGACATCTCTTCGATGGCATGAGTCAGCGCGGCGGCTTCCGATTCCGCCTGGTTCAACCCGCTTTCCAGTTTGGCCAGGCGGCCCTCGGCCTCGCGCAGTTCGCGCTTCAACGCCAGAGGACCCTCGCTGGCAGGCTTGCCGCCGGTCACCGTCGCGTTGTGGAAGCACTCGCCACCCGGCGTCAGGAAATAGGCGTAAGGATATTGCGCGGCCAGCCGCCGCGCCTCGAGGACGTCTTCCACCACGTAGCTGTGCTTAAGCTTGGGCAGAATAGCGTCCAACGCTCGTCCAAAGCCGCTTAGCACGCGGATTGAATCCTTGAGCGGGGTCAGGCCGGGACCGCTGATGGCGTCGTCGCTCTCCTCAAAAAGTGCCGGCTGCTCCGCCGGATTGATCAGAAAAGTGGCGCGTCCATCCACGCCGGACTTGAGCAGCTTGACTCCCTCTTCGGCGGCCACCCAGCTCTTCACCACCACATAATTCAACTCCTCGCGCAGAAACTCATCAACCACGGCCTCGTAAGCCCCGCTCACCTCGAGAAAATCCGCCAGCGTCCCCACCGGCGCCATGCCCTCAGCCAGCGCGCCCGGCTTCAGCAACCGGCGCACCGTGTCGGTGGAGTAGCCGTGGTTGCGAATCAGCGATTGCAGAGCATCGCGGCGGCCGGCCACGGTGGCCTGTTCGCCGCGCAATTGGTTGATGTGCACGCGCAGCGCATTTTCTTCGGCGCGGCGGGTTTGCAATGTTTCGCGTAATACAGCAATCTCGCTCTCCAGCCGCTTGAGCGCCTCCGCTGCCGATTCGTACCGCTGACGTGCCTCTCCGCTCTGCGCGCCCAGGGTTTCAAGCTCCATTCGCGCCTGGCCCATCTCGGTTTCCAGCCGCTGCGCCTCGCGCTCCAGAGCCGCCAAGCTCTCCTCGCCCTGGGTCGTGTGGTTACGGGCGTTACTGGCCAGGGTCAGCACGTGCATTGCGTGACGGCGGTTTGTCTCCAGTTCCCGCTCCGCGGCAAAAACCTCTTCGGCCGCCGTGCGCGCCTCCTGCTGGCGAGCCTCCACCTGCTGGCGAAACGCATGTGCCTCTTCGGCAGCCGTGGCCAGAAAGCTGTGTTGTTGCGCCCGCTCCTCGGCAATGCCGCTCAACTGCGTCCGCGTCTGCTCCAGTTCGGCGCCCGTTGCTGTAATCCGCGTCTCCAGCTCGCTCACCCGCTCCACGTTTGCGCGCTTCCGAGCCGCGGCCCGTTCCAGTTCTACGGCCGCCGTATTGGCGCGATTCTGCGCATCCTGGCTCTCGCCGTCCAGTTGGTAGCCCCGCTCGGTAAGCGCGTGCTGGCTCCCTTCCTGCTCCTCAATCCCCGCCGCCGAACCGTTGATCTGCTCCGTCAGGCCGGTAATCTCCGCCTCCAGCCTTGCTCGCTCGGCGTCCATCAGTGCCATGCGACTGGCCAGCACCACGCGCATCCGTCCGCGCAGTTCGTCGTGCACCGCGCCATAGCGCTCCGCCTTCGACGCCTGCCGTTTCAGGCTGTTCATCTGCCGAGTGACTTCCTCAAAAATATCGTTTACGCGCGCCAGGTTCTGCTTGGCGCTCTCCAGGCGAAGCTCGGCCAGCCGCTTTCTGGTCTTGAAGCGCGTAATCCCCGCCGCCTCCTCGATGATGGCCCGCCGGTCGTGCGGCTTGGAACTGAGCAACTGGCCGATCCGCTCCTGCCCTATAATCGCGTAGCTCTCCGGCCCCAGCCCCGTGCCCATGAAGATGTCCTGAATGTCGCGCAGCCGGCAAAGCTTGCCGTTCTGCAGGTACTCGCTCTCCCCGGTACGAAACAAGCGCCGGGTTACCTCGATCTCGCCCTTTTGCAGCGTGCGCTGAAACTTGCGGCGGCGAATCTTCAGCACCACCGCCTGCGGACCCTCGCCGGTGGTCATCGTCTGCGTGCCAGTTACTTCCGAATCCTCATTATCCAGTGCCTGCCCCGGCTGCTCGTTGGCAATGATCTCCTCGGCTTCAGCGGCTCGCCGGCGGCGTGCTTCCTCCTCGTCCCAGTCGGCCGGTCCGTCGTGATCAATCGTCACATGGGTCTCCACAGGCACAGGCCCCTCGTAAATTTCAGGATCGACCAGGGTCAGCGTCACCTCGGCCATGCCCAGCGCCTTGCGCTCGTGAGTTCCGGCAAAGATCACGTCCTGCATATTGGCGCCGCGCAGGCTTTTCGCGCTCTGCTCGCCCAGAACCCAGCTCACCGCGTCCAGGATGTTCGATTTGCCGCACCCGTTCGGCCCCACCACCACGGCAATGCCTGTTCCCGCCACGGTCAACTCCGTGCGATCGCAAAAGCTCTTGAAGCCGAGGATGTGTATCTTCTTTAGTTTCAGCATGTGTTCTCCGGGTGTTGGGGCTATGGTCTTGATTTGATCCTAAAACGATGCTCCGTGCTAAACGAATGCTCCGTGCCCCATCCATCTCGCGTTCTTCGCGAAATGGGTGGGAGACCACGATAGTACGCTTCCCTACCTTCGGGCAACCCGCCGCCAACATTCTTGGCACATCGGATAGATTGCCCTCCGATTACAAACTCTACGGAGCCTGGAGGGCAGGGTCAACGGTGAAGAATGGGGATTTTGTGGATAAGGGAGTCCAGAATTCCTGTTCTTGTAAAATCCTAAAAAAGGCGTGCGTAATTGGAATTTTCTAAGCTATTCCAACGCCGTTTTGCACAGCCATTAGAGACTATCGCCAGATTCCTCCAACTCGTCCTCGATGGTGCTGTGCTGATGTAAGGATACTCGTATTCCTGATCGAGCGCGGCCCCAGCTGCTCTTCCGGGCTCTCAAGCCTCCAATGGTTTCTCCTTTGATGCCGGGGTTTCTCCGGTTATTCGCTTGAATTCCGTGTCCGCAGCGAGCACTTCGAAGCTATCGCCTTTGACTGCATGCTTTAGCGCCTCTTCTTTGAGAGCAGGATAATCCTTCACGGCCTGTTGCAGATAATTGAGGCTATTCTGGCGATTTTTCGATTTGGCGATTGCCTTCACATTCCGCTTGTGCAACTCTTGCGCGTACAGTTGGGCATATGCGCGTGACACGTTCAGCAGGCACGGCGTTTCGTCCGGGAAGCGCTCGAAGTATTCCAGTGAGTGCCGGATTGCATCATTTTCGCGCCCATCTATAAATAGCAGAAAATAACCAAGCCATTGTTGCACATATTGTGGAGATGCCTCATCGCGCTCCATGCGTTCGAGGATTGAAACCGCCTCGTCATACTGCTTTTGCAAGCCATATATATCCGCAAGCTTGATGTTATACTCCGGATCGAGCGGATCACGCAGCAACGCCCTATTAATCCAACTGATGGCTTGCTCAATCTGTTGATCGCGGTTCCTGGAGTTCTCGTCTTCAATGTACGCTCGGTAATAATAGATCACTGCTGCCTTGGCTATGTTGTCTGGCTGTATTTCGGAGCCTGACGCTAAATCTTTCTCACATCCATCCAAAAATGAATTGACGACATCGCCACGCAGCTGTTTTTTTAATTCCTCTGCCTGTGGGCCTCCCTCTTTCAAAATATCCGATATATCATCCCTGCCCAGAAGCATGCTCGGCTTGAGTATCTTTCCAAGGTCGCTTGCAACCCTTCCTGCGTTTCCTGAAAGCTGTATCAGGCTGGTTTCTTTCTGTGATTTTGCCAGGGCTGGATTTAATACGAGAAGCCTCAATAAATACATGAAGTAAAAACCTGCCACGGCATAGGTAATTACGAAGAGTGCTGAAAACCACGCGTTCTGCTCGGACGGCTTGCCGAAAACGTTGATTTCTCCTATTTTCGCGCCCACCTCATTGACCTTGGCTATGCCGATGCCTGCAATGCCGCTGGCCAGCGCAATAACTGCGTTGCGAATCTGTCCGAACGGCACCTCCTCCCCGCCGAAGATTGAAAAAAGAAAGCCGACGACGCTCCCCACGGCGAAGGCAGCCGAGCAGGTAATCAGAGCCAAGCTGACTCTTTGAACATCCTTGGCGCCGAGGTAAATACACCAGACCACCGTCAGGATAGCCACGACTGTTGAGAAGCCCACAAAAACCCACTTTTCTATTATTTCCTTATATTTCATGGAGTCCTCCTTGCCGGATCAGGCTCTGGCAGAAGCTGTGCTTGCTTTCGCGCTCCTTCAGAAACTTCACGCCGGCGGGCGATTGCAATGGAATTGTATATCAGAATTTCAGTCAATAACTTGATTTTTTAAACCATCTCTCAGAAACTCTGAATCCTGCGCAATTTTGCCTTCTGCCATTAAATTGAGTCGGCTCCTGTAGAGTTGGAAGAAGGTCTTCCGCGCTTTTTGCTCTGCGTTTCTTGCGCCTCGGTCCTTCTCCTTTTGACGACTCCAACCAATTCGGATGCGCTGGCCAAGCCTGATGAGCTTCACGAGTTGCTGCGCTCGGTCTTCGGCTTTGCGCGTTTCAGGGCAAATCAAGAGGCTGTCTGCAGAGCGGCGATCAAAGGGCGCGATTTGATTCTGATCATGCCGACTGGCTTCGGCAAGTCGCTCTGCTACCAGTTGCCCGCGATTACGCTGGGAGGAACGGCGCTGGTCATCTCGCCGCTGATCGCTCTGATGGAAGACCAAGCGGCCAAGCTTACGGCGCTTGGCTTGCGCGTTGGAAGAATTCACTCTGGCCTCGACCGATCGCAAGCACGGCAAGCCTGCGTAGATTACCTTACGGGAACGCTGCAATTCCTCTTCATTGCGCCGGAGCGGCTGCGAGTTCCGGGCTTTGGCGAGATGCTGGCCAAGCGCAAGCCGGCTCTGATCGCCGTTGACGAGGCGCATTGCATCTCGCAATGGGGCCACGATTTCCGTCCGGATTACAGGATGCTCGGCCAGTACTTGCCCGCGCTTCGTCCGGCTCCGGTGCTGGCGCTCACGGCCACGGCCACGCCAACAGTGCAGGCCGACATAGTGGAACAACTGGGAATGATCAAGCCCGCGAAGTTCATCCACGGCTTCCGGCGCGACAACCTGGCCATCGAGGTGGTGGAGCTTCCTATGCCACAGCGGCCGGACGCAATCTGTGGCCTGCTGGCCAGCGCCGAGCGGCGGCCCGCAATCGTCTATGCCACCTCGCGCAAGATGTCAGAGCAGTTGGCCGAGGAGCTTGCGCGCAGGATTCCCGCCGCTGCTTATCATGCGGGGCTCGATGCGGCGACGCGGGAACGGGTGCAGACCGCCTTCCAGGCTGGCAAGCTGGAGGCGGTCGTCGCCACCATCGCCTTCGGCATGGGCATCGACAAGGCCGATATTCGCACGGTGATCCACGCCGGATTACCGGCTACACTCGAAGGTTATTACCAGGAGATTGGCCGCGCGGGGCGCGACGGAGCCTCAAGCCGCACCTATTTGATGCATAGCTATGCCGACCAGCGGACACACGACTTTTTTCTGAACCGCGACTACCCGCCGGTTGACCATTTGCAGCAAGTCTTTCGGGCTCTGGGAGAAAACCCTCAACCCGTCGAGGAACTTCGCGCGGCGTCGAAGCTAGGCGAAGAGGAGTTCGACAAGGCACTGGAGAAGCTGGAGATTCACGGCGGCGCGCGGGTGGACTTTGGCGGTTCTGTGACGGTGGGCGGCACGGGTTGGAAGAAGACTTATACGATTCAGGCGCAGTATCGAGCCGAGCAATTCGAGAAGGTGCTGAGCTTTACGACTTCGTCCGAGTGCCGGATGGCCGCCCTGGTGCGACACTTTGGCGACGTGGAAGATGCAAGCCGGCCCTGCGGAATCTGCGATGTTTGCGATCCGAGCGGAGCGGTACTAAGGCTCTTCCGGCGGCCGACAGCGGCCGAACGGGCGATGGTGCAGGCGATTGCCGGTGAGTTGCGCGGCGTGGATTACAAGGCGGCTGGAACGCTGCAACGGAATCTCGATCCGGCAAACAGAATAAGCCGCAACGAATTTGACGGCCTGCTGGATGCGATGGTTCGGGCCGGGCTGATCGAAATCGAAGAGGCCGAGTTTGAAAAGAACGGAGAAGTCATACGGTTCCGCAAGGTGCGGCTGACCAAAGCAGGTTTGGAATTGCGTGTAACCACGCCGATTGAGTTGCTCATCAGCGATGGTGTGGTGGAGGAGTTTGGCGGGCAGAGGCCAGCGCCAGCGCGCTCCAAAAAAAGGAAGGCAACTTCTTCCGCTTAAAGTTACTTATTGCGCTGCGGGACAAACACACGATCTGAATGCCGGCGCGGTGTGATTGAACAACGAACAAACGTATTGCGGCCAGGCCAGGCGAAGCAAGGGCGTAGCGTAGCCCACGGAGAAATCTTTGATGTAATTCTGGCTGGCCGGAGTTGTCTCGCCGGAGTCGGCTGCGAATCCGGCGATAAGCTTACTTACAGAAGACGATGTAAATTCCGCTTGGTGATAGCTGCGCGCAAAATCGTACTCTTCTGTCCAAACGGTATTGACGCCGGTAAGGTTTGACGCGACGAAGATCTTGTAGTCCTTGAGCATCGCCGAAGAGGGATCGATCTGGGCAACTGTAAAAGACGGATGATTTCCATTGATGGGCGAGATGGATGAAACTACCTTGACCGCGACACTCTTTCCTGATGCCGGAGTTTGGCTGTCTTCCTTCAGAAGCCGCATTTCGTCCATGTGCGTGTGAGCAAAGATGGCTAACTCGACAACATCGCCAAATTCAGCGATCACGTCCGCCATCTTATCTGAAGAAAGAAACATGATCGGAGTTTGGCCGCCGCATACGTCGATAAACCTGGTCGCAGTCGCATGCAGATCAATTCCCGGCGGGATGTGGCTCATGACCCAGATCTTCTGCTTGTTGGCGCGGGCCTCGGTAAGTTGCTCACGGAGCCACGCAATCTGCGCGTCGGCTGCAGATGAGTCGGGTTTGCCGGCGCAGGTTGTGTAGTTCTTTGCCATAAAAAGATCGTTCAGAACCAGCAAGCGCGCATTTACGATGGGCGCTGGCAGAGAGATGCTGTAATATCCGCCAGCAGCGAAGCTTTCCTCAGCAGCCTTGCGCTCAGATGCAGGAAAATATCTGGCTACTTCCTTGCCGGAAACTTCGAGAAACTCACTATGTGCATCGAGGCGATAGTCGCCGCAGTCGGAGTCGTTGTTTCCCAAGGCCACATAGACAGGCACGTTGGGGAATGCGCCGTATAACTCACCGATTACATATTCCAACGTTTTTTCTACAAAGGCTCTGTAGTCGGCAGGTGTGGATTTTGGAAAGAGCGTGGTGAATTTGCATTGATAGGAATGAGATATGAGATCGCCGCTCACGGTGACAAACTTAACGCCAGCAGCGTGGCTGCGCATGGCCCTCAAGCTTGAGTCGAAGAGCGCAAAGGATGTGTCGACGCCGCGGGCACGACAGGTTTGCTGCAAGGCGGCAAAACGCTGTTCGTGATCGGGCGACGGCGCGCTGGCGAGAATGGCATTCCACTGGCTCACCGGCGCAGCGGCCAGTTGAGGAGCTTTGGCCGGATCAAAAAACGGCTCGAAGTGAATGTCGCTGAGCATGAGAACTGGAACCGTTGCTTTGGTTGACTGGCCGCTCTGGGCAATCGCTGCGCAGGTGAGCAGAAGAATTGTAAGCTGTATTGCTGCGGCGCGAAGGATGCTGGCTGCGCGATTCGGTTTCATCGATGCTCCCTGGTTCACAATCATTCTTTCACGAGCCATGTTGGAGGAGGACAGCTTGTTGCGATGGATGAAACCATCGATTGCTCCGCTCAAAAAACGCGAAAAAGAGGGCATTTTGGGGTTAAATCGGCCCTTTTTAGGGCTAAAAAGGGGCAAAAAAGGCAGTTTGCAGTTACTGATAAGTAAACATCATAAAAATGCAAGTTAATGAATACATGTTAGTTATCGTCCAACTGAAGAACGAAAAGACGATTTCCACAGGGAGGGGGGGTGGGGGTAGGGCCTTTTTGCCTCACAGTTTCACAGTTTCACAGGAAATAGGGGGGGTGGGGGGGGGTGGGGGGGGTGGGGGGGGGTGGGTGATTTTGGCGGTTTTTAGCCCCGAATTGAGGGGCGCCTGGAGATGAAATAGGCTCGACGAGAATGGTTCTGTAGCGGATTTTGGGGGCATGGTGGCTTCTCTCTATTGATATGGTGCGCCATGGGAGCGTAATTATCTGCAAAATGCACGAAACTAATTTTTGAGGCCGCTGGTGGTTGTGGGTTGGGTGTGTGGCAGGACGTGAGGCGCTAACCTTATTGGTCACACCCGGCCACCAGCACGCCCGCTCATCGCGACAAACCGCAATGAACGGGGCACATCATTCCAGGGTCCAGGTGATTCTTTGGGCTGATGAGCGTGCCACCAGCTCTGGATATGTGCGGGCGAGGACGCCCGCACCACAGCCGACCGGGAGGTCGGCGATCCATTCTTGCAGGCCGACGTATATTCCTGACCTTACAAATTCATGCAGTCACGGGACTAGCTGACGCGCTCGATTACAACGGATTCGAGAACGACGGGGGTCTTGGGCTTGTCTTGAGAGCCGCGGGGAACCTTGGAGATCTTGTCAGCGATATCCTGGCCCTCGACAACTTCACCGAAGATGGTGTGGTTGCCGGTGAGGTGTGGCGTAGGAGCTACGGTGATGAAGAACTGGCAGCCGTTGGTTCCGGGGCCGGAGTTGGCCATGGCCAGCTTGCCGGGCTTGTCGAATCTGTGGGGCGAGCCTTTGGTCTCATCCTGGAAGCGGTAGCCGGGTCCGCCCATGCCGGTGCCGGTGGGGTCGCCACCCTGGATCATGAAGTCAGGGATGACGCGATGGAAGATGGTGCCGTTGAAGAGCTTGTCGGTGGACTTTTTGTGGGTGCCGGGATGGGTCCACTCCTTGGAGCCTTCGGCTAGCTCGATAAAGTTCTTGACAGTGATGGGCGCATCCGACTCAAAGAGGCGGACGGTGATCTTGCCTTCGGTGGTGGAGAAGACGGCGTAGGTTCCTTTTGCGAGGGACATGAAGACTCCTGTGGTTTATGGTTTGGGCGCGGCGTTGGGCTTCGGCAACAACATCGGCTGGCCCTCGCGCACGATGATCACATTCTTGAGTACAACCGGGGTGAGCGGCTTGTTCTGGCTGTCTTGCGGCACGCGAGCAATGGCCTTGACTACTTCAAGGCTGGGCGCATCGCACTGGCCGAAGATGGTGTGCTTGCCGTTGAGGAACTCGGTGGGCACTTCGGTGATGAAGAACTGGCTGCCGTTGGTGTTGGGTCCGGAGTTGGCCATAGCCAGGCGGCCGGGCACGTCAAAACCCAGATTGGGATCGAACTCATCTTCAAATTGATAGCCTGGATCGCCCATGCCAGTGCCTGTGGGGTCGCCACCCTGAATCATGAACTCGGGGATGACGCGATGAAAGATAGTGCCGTTGTAGAGCGGCTTGTTGTGCTGTTTCTTGCTGGTTGCCGGGTCGATCCAATCCTTCGTTCCTTCGGCCAGGGCGATGAAATTAGCTACGGTTTTGGGAGCCTGACGCTGAAAGAACTGGCAGGTGATGCGGCCCATGGAGGTGTCCATGACCACGGTGGGGCCATTGGGATGGGTCAGAGCGGCAGGGGTGGCCTGAGGCGCATCAGGCAGGTCGGTTTGGGCAAGCGCCGAGGCGGTAAAGGCAACGGCCAGGGCGGGAAGAAGAAGTGTCTGTTTGAGTTTCATACCGATTTGAGGGTAAATCATTCGGCGGAATGAGGGCCAGAGGCGCGCGATCAGGGTAGCGGATCATTTTGGAAGTAAAATCCCTCAGGGGCTAAAGCCCGACATATTTTTTATTGCGTTTTCGGCACGACTGAAGTCGTGCCCTGACGCTTCTTGCTCCACCGCTCGCACTTTTCCGCAAGCTGTGAAGTCGTGCCCTGACGCTTCTTGCTCCACCGCTCGCACTTTTCCGCAAGCTGTGAAGTTGTGCCCTTCAAATTGACCCACTATGGCGCCCAGGTTGTATCGTAATTTTATGGAGAATCGCTGCATGCAACTTTCCCTGAAACGATTATTGCCAATTCTGTACATAGCGCTGTGTGTTGCGCTCACCGGCGTACCCGGCTGGGCGCAGGCAGACAAACAACCAGCTTCCGCCGGCAAGGCCGCGACAGTTGAGAAGATCGCCGACAAGGCCTCTGATAAAGCAAGCGAAAAATCCTCCGAGCCACCACTGCCGGCTGAGGCGCATGTGCAGCAGTCGATGGAACTGGACGGCAAGACGCTCAAGTACACAGCCACCGTGGGCGCTTTACCGGTGCGCGACAAGGAAGGCAAGACAGTGGGCGAAGTGGTTTTGACCGCATATACCCTGAATGGAGTGGGGGAGGGCGAGAACCGGCCGGTGACTTTTGCCGTGAACGGCGGGCCGGGTGCTGCGTCGGTCTATCTGAACTTTGGCGCCATCGGTCCCAAGCACTTGCAGGTGGGCAACGAGGGCGACAGCCCCTCGGACCCAGCGGTGCTGACGGACAATCCGGGAACGTGGCTGGACTTTACCGACCTGGTGTTCATCGACCCTGTGGGGACAGGCTTCAGCCGTGCCGAGGTACCGGAAGCGGAGGCCAAAAAACTATTCTTCACCACGACTCCGGACATCGAGTATCTTTCGCGCATCATTTACGACTGGCTGGTGAAAAATAACCGGCTTGAATCGAGAAAATACCTGGTGGGCGAGAGTTACGGGGGATTTCGCGGGCCGCGCATCACCTATTACTTGCAGTCGGAATTAGGCGTGGCCATGAACGGCGTGGTGCTGGTGTCGCCTTATCTGAATCCGACGATTGGGGATAACGGCGATCTTTCTCCAGTGCCATGGCTGGTGACGCTGCCCTCGATTACAGCGGCGCACCTGGAACGGGAGAACAAGCTGACGCCGGAGGCGATGGCGGATGTGATTGCCTATGCGCGCGGTGAGTACGCAACCACGCTGCTGAAGGGACGCGCCGATCCCGAGGCGACCAAGGAGATGATTCAGCGTGTAACGGAGCTGACCGGACTGGACGCGGAGTTTGTGAAGTTCTCAGGCGGGCGGCTGGAGATTCGCGCGTATCTGCGCGAGGTGTTCCGCGAACAGGGGAAGCTGGGATCTGTGTACGATTCGAATGTGACCATGTTCGACCCGTTTCCTTATGCATCGTTTTCGCGGGCAAACGATCCGCTGCTGGCCAGCATGATTGCGCCGATGACAACCGCGATGGTGGACTTTGTTACGCGCACAGTGGGCTGGAAGGTGATTGCGCGCTATAACGCGCTTTCCTATGACGTGAGCCAGAAGTGGGATCGGAGCGACGGCGATATGCGGACCGGCTCGGTGCCGCAGTTGCGCGAGGCAGTGGCGGCGGACCCTAAGCTGCGCGTGCTGATCGTGCATGGGTGGAACGACCTTTCGTGCCCATTTATGGGATCGGTGCTGAGTGTGGACCAGATGCCGGTGATGGGCGATGCGTCGCGGGTAGCGGTGCGCATGTACCCTGGCGGTCATATGTTCTACACCCGC
The DNA here is from genome assembly GCA_050013195.1 of Occallatibacter sp. Taxonomy (GTDB): domain Bacteria; phylum Acidobacteriota; class Terriglobia; order Terriglobales; family Acidobacteriaceae; genus Telmatobacter. Next base: position 14,374 of record JBEKFS010000004.1, on the reverse strand, counting down.
CCGACGAGCCGCGCGGAACTACGCAAGGATGTAATGGAGATGTACAGCAAGCACTGAAAACCAGACAATAGTTTGAATATCCGTTGTGCCTGCTCGCGGGATGGGCAGGCACAACGGGGTTCAACAGCCCTTCTTGCAGCGGTCCATGATGGCGGCGTGGAGGCGATCGCGCAGGCCAGAGGGCAGATCGTAGATCTCGTGGGAGCGGTAGATTTCGATGGTCTTGCGCGTGGTGTTGAGGATGACCTCGCAGTGACCGCAGCGGCCGATGTGGGTTTGCAATTCGGCGCGCATCTCGGGGGTCACCGAGTCATCGATCAGGTCGTCGAGATGGGCTAAGAACTCTTTACAGGTCACTTTACACTCCCCGATTCGCTGAGCACCTTATTCTTATTCCTGCGGAAGTAGCGGCTAAGGCGCTCGCGCAGTTGCAGCCGGGCGCGCAGCAGGCGTGACTTGACGGCGGGAATGCTCAACCCCAGCGTCTCCGCCGTCTCCTCAGTCGAAAGTCCTTCCACATCCCTCAGTACAAACACGATGCGAAACCCCTGTGGCAACCCCTGGATTGTCTTGCGCAAAATCTCGGCCAACTCGGCCTGATTGTAGTTCTGCTCCGGATCGGGCGCCCAGTCGGCCAGATCGCGGGGAACGCTGCCCTCGTTGGTTTCGATATCCTCGTCAATCGAAACCATTTTGCCAGTGCGCCTCTTGCGCAGCCGCATCAGGCTTTCGTTGACCGCAATTCGCACCAGCCAGGTGTAAAACTTCGAGTTGCCCTGAAATTGATCGAGCTTTTCGTACGCCTTCAGGAAGGCGTCCTGCATGACGTCCTCGGCATCCTCGCGATTCTGCGTGATGTGCTGGGCGATGCGAAAGAGCTGGCGCTCATACTTGCGGACCAGCAAATCGTAGGCTGAGACATCTCCGCTGCGCACCCTGGCGACCAAGGCTACGTCTGGATGCGGCTCGAGTTCTCCTGCAATCGATTGGATGATCGTCATGAGAGTTGGTTGCGAAAACCTTAAGAACGGTTGCGGATTGTGCTTCGGAGTCCGTAGATAAGTGTACCGGATGGCGCGGTAGTGGACCAAACGGGATGCACAGGGTTTAGCTAAGTTCCAATTCGGCGGGGCTGTCCCACTTTGCGACTATTTCGGTAACGCCAGTGGTTCGTGGCCACCGCTGGGATGCCACGCAAGCCGCCATGAGCAGGTAAAGTGAAGAGATGAGGGTCGTATTTTCCCCAATTTCCGTTTCGCGGCTGGCGTTTCGCTGCCTGGCTGGACTGCTTACTTTTTTGATGTTGGTGCTGCCGGCTAGTGGGCAATCGACCAGTGGCTCGACAAAGGGCGTCTCGACGACCAAGCCGGCCAGGCATGCCTCTTCCACAGCGAAGAAAAAGCCTACTCAAAAGACAAAAACGCCGGCCAAATCAGGTACAAAGACCGTGAAGCCTGCAGGCCAGACCAGGAAGGCGGCAACCAAAAAGCCCGCAAGCCCTTCTGTCAGAGCGGCCAGGCGGGCACGAACGGCGCGAATCAAGCTGGCCTTTGTGGCTTCGACCGAGTTGCGGCCCATGGCCCAGCAACTGGCCACTATGCGCACGCCGGCAGCCTATGCGGGCGTGACCAAATATGCACATCAGCATACGGGCGAGGCGGCGGCGGCGGCTTATCTTGCGCTGGGCCACGCTTATCTGCTGGACAAGCGCTACGGGGAGGCGATAGCCGACTTTCGCCTTGCACGGCAGGCGGGCGCGGAACTGGCCGACTATGCAGACTTCCTGAACGCGCGCGCCAACCACAATGTGGGCAACGATGAGACAGCCGAAGGGCTGCTGCACGGGTTCACAGGACGCTATCCGGAAAGCATCTTTGCTGCCGAGGCGCCAGAACTGGAGGCCGAAACCCTGTTGGCAATGAAGGATAATGCCGGCGCGCAGCGGGTGCTGGCGGCAGCCGCGGGCACAGCCGCCGCGAACCGAGTTGGCTACCAGCTCGCGCAAGGTGAAGTTGCCGCCGCGCTGAGACAAACACAGCAGGCCGAGAACTTCTTCAAGCGGCTGCTGCTGGCCCATCCGTTGAGCCCGGAGGCGGAGATTGCGCGGGCAAAGCTAACTGAAATGGGCGCAGAGACCAGCCTGACCACAGCTGAACTGCGCAGCCTGGGCGATGCCTACTACAACGCCGGTCATTACGACGAGGCGAGCGCGCAATACCATGCGCTGGCCAGGCGGTCGAGCATCGACGCTGAGAGCCGGGCGGGCTTTGCCGTAGCCGCCGCAGCATGTGACTTGAAGCTGAAGCGGCTGACCAAGGCCCAGGCCGAAGCGCTGCCCGACACGCAGGACGAGAACGGCGCACGGCGGCTCTACCTGCTGGTGGAACTAGCGCGGAATCGCAGTGATCTGGACGAACTGAAGAGCATTGTGACAAAGATGGAGTCGCGTTTTCCGCAAAGCCCGTGGCTGGCCGAGGCGCTTTACTCCAGCGGCAATTTGTATCTGCTGCGGCGCGAGTATGCTACGGCAGCGGGGTATTACAGCACACTGGCCACACATTTTCCCTCGAGCAAGTACGCCGCAACGGCGCACTGGCGGGCGGGCTGGCTGAGTTACCGTCAGGGACTTTACGCCGATGCAGCGCGCCTCTTCGACGAGCAGATCCGACTTTATCCCGGCACAACGGAGACCGCTTCGGCGCTTTACTGGCGCGGGCGTTTGTATGAAACAGTGGAGCAAAAGCCAGACCTGGCCGCAGCCAACTATCGCACTCTGGTCCGGGCTTATCAGCACTACTTTTATGCTCAACTGGCAAGACAACGGCTGGCCGCATTGGGCAATTATCCAAAGGCTGCCCTGCCCGCTCCTCAGCCTCAGCTGGAAAGTTTTCAGGCTCCAACGGTGCCGCCGCTCGAGGAGAGTTTTCCCGCCGACAGCCCACATTTGGCCAAGGCGCGCTTGCTGGCCAACGCGGGCTTGAACGAATATATCTCGCAGGAGATTGCCGCCGACCCGGACTCCTCGTCCTGGAGCGCGCTGGCCGAGGCGCAAATTTATGCCTCTTATGGCGAGCACTATCGCGCCATGCGCGTGATGAAAAGAGCATTGCCCTCAGCCGCCAAAGCATCCATCCAATCCATCCCGCTGGCCTATTGGCGCATCCTCTTTCCGGAGCCGTGGTGGGAAACGATCAAGACCGAGTCGGCAAAAAACAATCTTGATCCGTATCTGGTGGCCGCGCTGATTCGCCAGGAATCGGAGTTCAATCCCTCGGCCATCTCCCGCGCCAATGCCTGCGGGCTGATGCAGTTGTTGCCCTCCACGGGCAAGTCACTGGCGCGCGAAGAGGGCATGGAACACTTCCAGACCTTCCAACTCTTTGATCCGGTTACCAACATCCGCATCGGAACCCGTTATCTGCGCAAAACGCTGAACAAATTCGGCGGAGTGACGGAATATGCACTGGCCGCTTACGACGCAGGGGACGACCGGGTGCGCGAATGGCAGGACGCTGGTCCCTATCAGGGCATCGACGAGTTCGTCGAATCGATTCCCTTCACCGAGACCCGCGAGTATGTCGAGATCATCCTGCGCAATCTGGAAACGTACAAGGCAATCGATACGTATACCAACTCTCAGGGCAAGGCGGCTGGGGGAGCGGGACAGTAGGCGGTTCTAATCCCGTCAGGGGCCTGGGAACCTGCCTTGATGCTTCCGGCTTTCGATTCCAGTTGACTTCAACAGCCCCTTGCACTCACACTGATTCTGTCTTGAGGAGTCCAAGCCTCCGAGACGCCATTCGCAGCCTGCTGTTGTTCGAAAACAGGGCCGGCCGGATTCATCGGAAACGGCGCTGTTACCTCAACCAACCGGAGGGCGCCATGTCAGCCGATTTGCAGTTTCTGGAAGAATGGATACCCGAAAAAATGGACCCTGGTACGGTTTTTGTGCTGGAAAACAAGTCAAATCTGGGCCACGCGCAAAACCCATATGTAGCCGTCATGTCTTGCCCGCGTTGTGCAACCATCGGGTTGATCACGCGACGTCAACTGTGCGGTGGCGAGACGATGATCTGCGGCGGCGACTTCTGCTCGGCCGAGTACCGACTGGAAGGCGAGACAATCAATTATCGCAAGACCCAGTAAGCGCCCTCCAGCAGAACGTGGGACGCCGAATTTTAGTGATTCTTCTTTATGAGCGGTTTCGCGCGCTCAGGCTCCAGCGCTGAGAAAGGCGAATTTGTGCGCTAGCTCACGCGGGCAGTCATGTGGACCATTTACCATTAGAGATGGGTTGCTGGAGTTTATGTAGTTCTGGGGGAGTCGTATATGTCCCGCATCATTGAGATTACTGAACTGGCGCTTCGAGATGCGCATCAGAGTTTGCTTGCCACCCGCATGGCTTTGGATGACATGATTCCAGCCTGCGAAGACATCGACAACGCCGGTTACTGGTCAGTGGAATGCTGGGGCGGGGCAACCTTCGATTCCTGCATCCGTTTTCTGAATGAGGATCCGTGGGAACGGCTGCGCACGCTGCGCAAGCTGATGCCCAAGAGCCGGCTGCAGATGTTGCTGCGCGGCCAGAACCTGTTAGGCTACCGGAACTATGAAGACGGTGTCGTGGAGCGCTTTGTGGAGAAGGCGGCCGCCAATGGAATCGACGTCTTCCGAATTTTCGATGCGCTCAATGACATACGAAACCTCAAGACCAGCATCGATGCGGTGAAGAAGACCGGCAAGCATGCACAAGGCGCGATTTGCTATACCGTCAGCCCCTTGCACACCGTGGAGGCTTATGCCGAGAGGTCCGAACAGTTGAAGGAGATGGGATGCGACTCCATCTGCATCAAGGATATGGCCGCTCTGCTGAGGCCGCAGCCCGCCTATGACCTGGTGAAGGCCATCAAGCGCAGGTGTGGCAACGAAACGCTGGTTCATGTTCATACGCACGCGACTACTGGAGTCACAATGGTCTCTCTGATGAAGGCCATTGAGGCTGGGTGCGACATCGTAGATACAGCGGTCAGCTCCCTGTCACTGGGCCCGGGGCACAACCCCACCGAAAGCCTGGTCGAATTGTTGGAAGGAACCGGCTATCAGACCCGCGTCAATCTAGAGCGTGTACAACGCGTGTCGAACCACTTTGCTCAAATCCGCCCGCGCTACAAGGAGTTTTTCAGCGAGAATATTGGCGTGGATACGGAGATCTTCAAGAGTCAGATCCCAGGCGGAATGATCTCCAACATGGAGAGCCAGCTCCGAGGGCAAGGCGCGGGCGACCGGCTGAAGGAAGTGCTTGAAGAAGTTCCCAGAGTTCGCAAGGATTCCGGGTATCCGCCTCTTGTTACGCCTACCAGCCAGATTGTCGGCTCGCAGGCTGTCTTTAATGTGTTGATGGGCAAGTACAAGGTATTGACCGGAGAGTTTGCCGACCTGATGCTGGGCTACTACGGGAGCACCCTCGGCGAAAAAGATCCCGAAGTGTTGAAGCAGGCCGAGGCCCATGCGAAGAAGCCTGCGATCACGGTTCGTCCCGCCGACCTTCTTAAACCGGAATGGGAGAATCTGAAAACCACCGCGAATGCCTTGAAGGGATCGAATGGCAGCGATGAAGATGTGCTGACCTATGCCATGTTTCCTAAGGTAGCGCCAAATTTCTTCGAGAGCCGCGCGCAGGGCCGCAAAAATCTGGGCATAGACCCATCCAGCAAGGCAGCGGATACTAAGTCTCCAGAGGCCAAAGCATCAACAACATCCGGCAGCGGAGCCGCACTGAGCGACAAAGTGAATTATGTGATTACGTTGAACGGCAAAGAGCACAGGGTATCCGTAGCTGCGGAGAAATAGAAGATACAGTACCGACGAATTCAGGAGCAGGGATGGCAAAGCAAGCAAAGAGTACGACGAAAACTATGGCCGAGAAGCTAACCGACCTGAGTGCCAAACGCGCGAAGCTCGAACAGGGTGGCGGCCAGGAGCGCATCAACAAGCAGCACGCTTCCGAGAAGCTGACGGCACGGGAACGAATCGCCAGGCTAGTGGACCCAGGCAGCTTCCAGGAGATTGGATTGTTTGCCCTGCATCGGTCCACTTATTTTGGGATGGCGGGAAAAGAGATGCCCGCCGACGGCGTGGTGACCGGATGCGCGCAGATCGACGGTCGCCAGGTGCATCTTGCCAGCCAGGATTTTACCGTGGGGGGCGGATCTGCCGGCGAGACGCACAACGACAAGGTTGTCGACATGATGCGCCTGTCTCTCAAGACCGGAAGCCCTTTCGTCTTCATCAACGACTCCGGAGGCGCGCGCGTTCAGGAGGGCATTGACAGCCTGGCCGGATATGGCCGCGTCTTTTACCACAACGTCATGCTGTCGGGATCGGTGCCGCAGATTTCCCTGATTTGCGGTCCTTGCGCTGGGGGCGCTGTTTACAGCCCAGCGCTTACCGATTTCGTGATCCAGACCCGACAGGCGCGGATGTTTATCACTGGGCCGCTGGTGATCAAGCAGGTGACCGGTGAAGTGGTAAGTGATGACGAACTGGGCGGGCCGCAAGCGCACATGACTTACTCGGGAGTGATTCATCTTATCGCTCAAAACGACGACGAGGCGGTTCACCTTTGCCGGCGGCTGCTCAGTTTTATGCCTTCCAACAACCTTGAGGATGCGCCCCGAGCGGCTTTCAATCTTCCCATTGAGCCTGACCCGGAGTTGAACGGGATTGTTCCGGTCGACAACAAAGCGGCTTACGACGTACGGAGCGTCATCACCCGAGTTCTGGACTATCAGGATTTTTTTGAGATTCAGCCGGGGTACGCTGCCAACATTGTGATCGGCTTCGGGCGCCTGCAAGGACGGCCGGTAGGCATTATCGCCAGCCAGCCGAATGTGCTGGCCGGCGTACTGGACATCAACGCCTCAGATAAGTCGGCGCGATTTGTCCGCTTCTGCAATGCCTTCAACATTCCGCTGATTACGTTTGTGGATGTACCGGGTTTTCTTCCCGGAGTGGATCAGGAGCGCGGCGGCATCATCCGTCATGGCGCCAAGCTGCTGTTTGCCTATTCGTCGGCAACTGTCCCGAAGATCACGGTGGTGTTGCGCAAGGCCTATGGAGGCGCGTATATCGCCATGTGCTGCAAGGATCTGGGCGCGGACCGGGTAGTCGCGTGGCCCACTGCCGAGATCGCAGTGATGGGCGCCGAGGGCGCAGCCGAGATTGTATTCCGGCGTGAAATCGATGCTGCTGAAGACAAGGCAGGCCGCCGTCAGGAATTAGTAAACGAATATCGCGAGACGTTTTCCAACCCCTTTGTCGCGGCAGGCCGGCGGCTTGTGGATGACATCATCGAACCAGCCGAGACCAGAAAGTATCTGGTGGATGCTCTTGAATCGCTGCACGCCAAGCGGGAGCTGCGTCCTCCGAAGAAACATGGATTGATTCCGTTATGATGAGGAGCTGCGCGTGGCGGTGAAATTATCAGATTTGGTTCAGACTGTGTCTGAGCGGCAACTGGCGATGGAACGCCAACTGGGCGAGCTTGCCGGCGCGATCACGGCTTTGCAGGCTCGTGTTGCCGAGCTCAGCCAGTCTGCGACTTTGCAGACGGCGGCCACCCCAACTGCAGAAGTGAAAACCGCGGCGGCTGTTGCGAAGGATGCGGCGCATCGGGAAAAAGGGGAAGTTACGCCCGAAATGCTGGTGGTGATTGCCGCGGCTGTGACCGCGTTCCTGGGCAAGAAAGTCCGCATTCGCTCGGCAAAGATGCTGCAGTCGCCCTACGAAGTTGTCAATCCATGGTCTCAGCAGGGGCGGGTGTTCGTTCAAGCCTCTCATACTTTACGACCGAGACGCTGAGGCGGCAGGAAAATCTCTCGAGGGAAGGAATTTGTAAATTGAAGCTTCAGATTTCAATTGACGGAAAGACCTACGAGACTGAAGTCGAAGTCTTGGAAGATGACGCTTTGCCGCGCCAGTCAAGTTATGGGACATACCAGCCGCTTCACGCAACGGTTCAATCGACGCCGGTTGCCGGCGCGCAAACTCCGGCTCCGGCAGCCAAGGAAAGTGTAAGCGAAGACAAGCTGTGCCGCAGTCCTGTGACGGGCGTCGTAATCAAAGTGAATGTTGCGCCGGGGCAGACAATTCATGCTAACGACCTGATCATGGTTCTCGAAGCCATGAAGATGGAAACAAATGTTACGGCGCACAGCGCCGGAACGGTGAAGAACGTTCGGGTCGCGGAGGGCGGTTCCGTGAAGTTGAATCAAGTTGTCGTTGAATTCGAATGATAGCTTTTTTCTTCCCCCAGAGCGTTCGCGATCCCCATCGAAAGGGAATTCATGAGCGGCGTTGATGAAGACTTAAAACATGTTCCCGGAATCATGTTTATAGACCACGTGGCAATTGCCGTAAAACAGGGCGAGTTGGATCGCCAGGTTGAGGCCTACGAGATGCTGGGCTTTCACGAAGTGCATCGGGAAGAAGTGCTGGGAGTGGATCAGGTACGCGAAGCTTTGCTGCGCGTTGGAGACGGTCCCAACCTGATTCAGCTGCTCGAGCCGTTGTCCGCTGACTCTCCGGTGCAAAAACTGATTGAGAGAAACGGCGGTCGTGGCGGGCTGGCTCATCTCGCTTTTCGCGTGAAAAGCGCGCAGCAGGCATTCGAGGCGATGAAGGCAAGCGGATTTCAACTTATCGATAAGGCGCCGCGTAAAGGCTCGCGAGGAACCACGGTCTTCTTTGTTCATCCCAAGTCGAGAATGGACAATCCTTTTGGGTTTTTAATCGAAATTGTCGAAGACCCTGAAAGCAAGTGAACATATGGACAGCGATTATCTTCTTCAGGAATTTCCTCCCGTCAGCACTAAGCTGTGGGAAGAAGTTATCCGCCGGGATTTGAAGGGCGCCGATTACGCCAAAAAACTGATTTGGCAAACAGCAGAAGGGCTCGCTGTCAGACCCTACTACAGGGCAGAAGACATCGATGGCCTGGAATATCCCGATGCAGCACCGGGCGCTTTCCCTTATGCGCGCAGCGCTCGTTCAACAGGCGACTGGCGCATCCGGGAAGAGATCGAAATGGCTGATCCTGAAGAGGCCAATCGGGCGGCGCACAGCGCGGTGCTCGCCGGCGCCGAAGAGATTGCCTTCTGCAATGCTCATTTCGAGAACGCTTCAGAAGTGGAAATGTTTCTTGCTGGTCTTGATGAAGTTCCAGTACATTTTGAAAATACCGGCGAGTCGCAACTTCGCCTTTTGATTGAGCACTTGAATGGACGGCATAGGTCATCACAGATTTCGACCGACTGGAATCCGCTTTCCAACCTGGGCTTTGCGGCGGAAGTGATTGCGGCCACGCCCTCCGCGCTTTTGCCCTTCACTATTCACGGCGAGAAGTTTGAAGAGTCGGGAGCGACCGCCGTAGAGGAAATCGGATTTACGCTGGCGGCTGCGGTCGAAACCATGGCCGGGATGCAAGAGCGCAATGTGAACGTCGATCGCACAGCGGCTTCGGTTGCGTTTTCATTTTCAATTGGCGCCAATTTCTTCTTCCAGATCGCCAAGCTGCGCGCGTTCCGCATGATGTGGGCGCAGGTTGTCGAGAGCTTTGGCGGAACGCGTGAAAGCGCGATGTCGCGAATTCACGCCCGCACATCGCGTTGGAATGAGACTATCTATGATCCTCACGTCAACATTCTGCGAGGAACCACAGAGGCCATGTCAGCGGTTTTCGGCGGTGCAGACTCCATCACCGTGGCGCCCTTCGACGAGTGTTACAAGACGCCGGATGAAGCCAGCCGCCGGCTTGCGCGGAACACGCAGATCATTCTCAAGCAAGAGGCGCTGTTCTCTCGAGTCGCCGATCCAGGCGCAGGGTCGTACTGCCTGGAATTTATCACCGATTATATTGCCCGCGAGGGTTGGAAAGTAATGCAGGGGATCGAAGCTGCCGGCGGCTATGGTAAAGCTCAGAAGGATGGGCTCATCGCCCGGGCGCTGGAAAAATCGCTGACTGCCAGGGAAGAGGCAGTCTCGTTTCGCCGCCGTATATTTACCGGAACCAACCAGCATGCCAACATTTCCGAAAAGGCATTGGACCGCATTGACAATTCGCGCATCTCAGATCAACAACGCGGGGCGCGGATGTATGAGCAGCTTCGACTGCGCACTGAACGCCACATGGCCCGGGGCGGAAAGAACCCGCGTGTACTGCTGGCCGAAATCGGAGACGCAAAAATGCGCGCGGCACGCTCCAATTTCGCCTCCAATATCTTTGCCTGTGCTGGCTTCGATCTTGTCGCCAAGCGATTTTCAAGCGCCGAAAGAATCGTGGCGAGCGTTGCCGATCTTATTGTGCTTTGCAGCTCCGATGCTGAGTATCTTGTGTTGGCTATAGATGTAATAGCCAGATTAAAGGCGCTGGGGCGCAAGACCCCGGTGATTGTCGCAGGCAATCCCGATTCCATCGAGCAACTGCAAGCCGCCGGCGTTGCGGACTTCGTTCATCTGCGAAGCAATCCTATCGAATTTCTTGCAAAATGGCAGCAACGACTGGGGATCAAGGACTAACCATGCGTCCAGACTTTTCATTGATCGACTTGAAGCCCGCGGTGGAGCGAGCGACTGCGCGAGAGAGCAAGACGCGAGAGAATGGGGAGTGGCTCTCCCCTGAGCACATTCCTGTCAAGAATTTCTATACGCGCGAGGATCTCAAGGGGCTTGGGCATCTTGAGTATGCGGCGGGAATCCCTCCCTACCTGCGCGGACCTTACAGCACGATGTATGTTATGCGGCCATGGACTATTCGGCAATATGCAGGTTTTTCTACCGCCGAAGAGTCCAACGCTTTTTATCGCCGGAACCTGGCCGCAGGACAGAAAGGCCTTTCCGTCGCCTTTGATCTAGCCACACACCGGGGATACGATTCCGATCACGAGCGCGTCATCGGAGATGTGGGCAAGGCCGGAGTGGCAATTGATTCGATCCTCGACATGAAGATTCTGTTCGATCAGATTCCTCTCGGCCAGATGTCCGTGTCCATGACCATGAACGGCGCTGTACTTCCTATCATGGCGTTCTATATAGTTGCCGCGGAAGAGCAAGGAGTTACACCGGAACAATTAAGCGGGACAATTCAAAATGACATTCTTAAAGAATTCATGGTCCGTAATACTTATATCTATCCGCCGGAAGGCTCCATGCGCATTATCGGCGATATCTTCCGATATTGCTCGGCTAACATGCCGAAGTTCAACTGCATCAGCGTGAGCGGATACCATATGCAGGAGGCCGGCGCGACAGCGGATATTGAGCTGGCTTATACTCTGGCCGACGGCCTGGAGTACTTGCGCACGGGAGTGAGGGCGGGCCTCGATATTGACGAATTTGCTCCCCGCATCTCTTTTTTCTGGGGCATTGGCATGAACCATTTCATGGAGATTGCCAAGATGCGCGCTGCGCGGATGTTATGGGCCAAGATAGTTAAAGGCTTCAGTCCGACTAACCCGAAATCGCTGATCCTGCGGACGCACTGCCAGACATCGGGCTGGAGCCTAACGGCTCAGGACCCGTATAACAACGTGGTGCGCACGTGTGTTGAGGCAATGGCCGCGGCATTCGGTCATACGCAGTCTCTGCACACCAACGCGCTGGATGAGGCACTGGCGCTGCCTACGGATTTTTCCGCGCGCATCGCACGCAATACGCAGCTTTACTTGCAGGAAGAGACCGACATCACTCGCATTGTGGACCCCTGGGCCGGTTCCTACTATGTTGAACGGCTGACACACGAGTTGATGCATGGCGCATGGGCGCTGATCGAGGAGGTCGAGAGCCTGGGCGGCATGGCCAAAGCGATTGAAACCGGCGTTCCCAAGATGCGCATTGAAGAAGCAGCGGCCCGCAAACAGGCCCGTATTGACTCAGGAGGCGATGTGATCGTAGGCGTTAACGCCTATCCTTCACCACAGGAAACGTTGATACCGGTTCTTGATATAGACAATGCGGCGGTGCGTGAATCGCAGCTTAAGCGGCTTGCTCAGTTGAAGAGCGAGCGCGACCCGGATGCAGTGCGCCAATCGCTTGAACGGCTGGAGCAATGCGCCATCAGCGGCGCGGGAAATTTACTGAAGTGCGCCGTGGATGCGGCGCGCCGGCGTGCCACCCTGGGAGAAATCTCCTCGACCCTGGAAAAGGTCTGGGGACGTTACGAGGCCACCACGCACATCATCGCGGGCGTTTATTCTTCGGAAAGCTCGAATGCAGCGGAGTTCAAGCAGGCGCAGAAGATGGTCGCGGAGTTTGAGCAAGCTGAAGGCCGCCGCCCTCGTATTCTGGTGGCAAAGATGGGGCAGGATGGCCATGATCGCGGCTCCAAAGTGATTGCCACGGCCTTTGCGGATATCGGTTTTGATGTCGATATCGGCCCCTTGTTCCAGACTCCACGTGAGGTCGCGCGCCATGCGGTCGAGAACGATGTGCATGTAGTCGGCGTCTCTTCGTTGGCTGCCGGCCACAAGACTTTGGTCCCGCAGTTGATAGATGAGTTGCGCAAACTTGACCGGGATGACATTCTGGTGGTTGTGGGCGGCGTCATTCCGCCGCAGGATTACGAATTTTTGTACCAGGCTGGCGCAGTCGGGATATACGGGCCGGGCACGGTGATTCCGGTGGCGGCGCAGCGAATTCTAGAGATTCTGAACGGCAGTCTGGCGGGAGGAAGTTCCTGATTGACGGACCCTGATGAGAGCGCGCTGTTTGTTCGCCCAGGATGCGTAACTCCGGAGGCGCCGAAGGACTTGATTGCGCGTCTCCCCCGCCGCCGCCGCACTCTTTCGCGCCAGCAAACCGTTGTTGGCATTCTGCGCGGCGACCGTGCTGTTCTGGCGCAAGCGATCACTCTGATCGAAAGCTCGCGTGCAGCGGATCGGGAACTGGCCGAACTAATTGTCGAAGACTGCCTTTCTCATAGCGGCAACTCCATTCGCGTTGGCATCACGGGCGTTCCGGGCGCGGGCAAAAGTAGCGTAATCGAGAGGCTTGGAGCATATCTTACAGGCGAACGCGGAGGCGGCGAAGGCGAGCAGAAGGTCGCCGTGCTGGCCATCGACCCGAGTAGCCAACTTTCCGGCGGAAGCATCCTGGGCGACAAGACCCGCATGCAGTCTCTGGCATCGAGTGAGATGGCGTTCATCCGGCCCTCTCCATCTCGCGGCTCTCTCGGCGGCGTGGCGCAACGTACCCGCGAGGTGATGCTACTGTGCGAAGCCGCGGGATACCGCAACATTCTCGTCGAGACGGTTGGAGTTGGGCAGTCGGAGACGGCGGTTCACGAGATGGTTGACTTCTTCATGCTCATCACGCTGACGGGTGCGGGCGACGAACTGCAAGGCATGAAGCGCGGCGTGATGGAGTTAGCGGATCTCGTCGCGGTTAACAAGGCTGACGGCGCAAATCTCGCCGCAGCAGAAAGAGCCCGCAGCGAGGCTGATAATGCTCTGCACTACTTTCCAAGACAGGCGAATGGATGGACGCCGCGCGCGCTCACCTGCTCGGCGCGAACCGGCAAGGGCATCGCCGAGCTTTGGAACTGCGTGCTGGAACACACCCATCTGACCAAAGCCAACGGCTGGTTCGGCGAGAGCCGGAAAAATCAGACGCGGAGATGGATGCGCGAGATCATCGAACAGGGGTTGAGGCAGCGATTCGAGTCTCATCCGGCGATTCGCAGGCGCATCGAGGCGCTTGAGAAAGATGTGCTGGATGGACGGACTACATCATTTCGAGCTGCGCGCACGCTGCTGGAGATCTATTCAGGCCCAAATCCGGCCGACAGTCGTTAAGGTATAGTAGATTTAAGAAGAAATGTCCCCTGTGGAGAGATGGCCGAGTGGCTGAAGGCGCACGCTTGGAAAGCGTGTTTAGGGGAAACTCTAACGTGGGTTCGAATCCCACTCTCTCCGCCATATACTATTGCATCTCGCTCATTCAATTGACAAATATTAGATAATAGGAATGTTAAGCGATATCCGCTTCGTCCGCGTTGTCCGCTTTTTCCGCCCAATTCGGTCCCTGGGACACTTTTTGCATGACAACGGGCGGGATGCATGACAACGGCGTTAACATCAGAACTCGTCGGCACCCAAGCCGAGCTATGGATGGCACTGCCAGCCCCTGGAGAAATCGAATTATGGCCGACGCATCCTTCACTGGGGCTGCCAGTATAGTTAACCTCGTTGCAGAAAGCGTTGCCAGGCATAGGTGAGCGTCGGCGTGCCGGCCGCCGCCACACTGAACGAGGCGGTACTGCCTAACGTCACGGTCTGGCTGACCGGCTGTGTGTTGATGACCGGAGCTGCATTAGCTGTGG
>JBEKFS010000003.1:0-46474 GCA_050013195.1 Occallatibacter sp. | reverse complement strand
TCCAGGTCGTCAGCTCCAAAGCGCAACGCAATCTGCGCAATTTTCGCGGTAAGCATTTGCCAGTATGCCTTGATGTGGGGGAAGTTGTCCAGCAATAAACGGCTGACCGCCATCTGGCGAATGTCCGTCAACCCCGTCGTCACCGGCAAATGGTCTAGCGCCGTGTTCTCCGGATGGAAGGCCAGCGGAATAAACGTCTGAAAGCCGCCCGTCTCGTCCTGCAAGGCGCGCAGCTTCAATAGGTGATCCACGCGGTCTGCGTCATTTTCAATGTGCCCATACAGCATCGTCGCATTCGATTTGAAGCCCAGCTTGTGCGCCATCCTCGCCGTCGAGAGCCACTCTTCGCCGTCGATCTTGTGGTCGCAGATGATCGAGCGAATCCGCGCGGCAAAAATCTCCGCCCCTCCGCCGGGCATCGAGTCCACTCCAGCCTCGCGCATCTTGATCAGCGTCTCTTCAATAGATAACTTCGCCCGCCGCGCCAGGTACGCCACCTCCACCATGGTGAAGGCCTTTATGTGTACCTTGGGAAAGCGCTCCTTCAGCCCGCGCACCAAATCGAGGAAGAATTCAAACGGCAGGTCCGGGTGCAGCCCGCCAACAATATGAAACTCCGTCACCGCCTCCGAGTAGCCCGAGGCCGCCGTCTGCCACGCCTCTTCCAACCCCATCGTATAGCCCGCCGCGTCGCCTTTTTTCCGCCCGAAGGCGCACAGCCGGCAATTCGCCACGCAAACATTCGTAGGGTTGATGTGCCGATTCACGTTGAAGTAGGTCACGTCCCCGTGCATTCGCTCGCGCACGTGGTTGGCCAGCCAGCCCACGGCCAGCACATCAGTCGAACCATAAAGCGCAATGCCGTCGTTGAAATCAAGCCGCTCTCCGGCCAGTACTTTAGCGGCAATCGGCTCAAGCCGTTGGTCGTAGCTGCGAAACTCTGCTTGCTGGCGGATCTCCGCCTTCACCGTCTGCATACTCTAATGATACAGAAACAGATTCTCTATCAAAAACTAATTCCTAATCCTGGTTGTAGTGCAGTCTCCGGTTAGCCGGTGATACGGGACCTCGGGCAGTTTTTTGCTCTCATTGAGACTCAAATGCCGGTCGAATAGACTGGGAGCGTCAAATTTTGGGGTTGCGGGGGATGACTGTATGCGGCTCCAACTTGCAATGTCCGGGAGTCTGTTCCAGTCTCTCAAAACCTTGCGGCTGGTGGCGAGCTCATTTCCAAGCTCTGCACGGCAACATATCCAAAGCAAAATAGGAGGACAGCAAACCCCAGCGGGTCCAGAATCTCGGGCGGACTGGGGAGCCCCAGTGGAAGCGACAAGTTGCCATAAACCGCCTCCAAAGCGAAAACAAGGATACCTATAGAAAGGACAGTGCGGTTGGGCAGGACGAGGAATCTCCGGCTGAGTTTTGGCACTGCGACGATGATTGCCAGGACCGTGAGCGAAATGGCTGCGAGGAGATGATTGTATGGCATGATTTTGAACGAATTGCCGGTGAATAAGAAAAGGGCAATGCCAGCTACAGCAATCGCGAGCCCCGCTACGATCGCTCCTTGAAGAAAAAGCCGCAGTTTGTCCTGGCTTAGGTCGAGAAAGGCCAACAAAGCAATCACCACGACCAAGAACGACAAAATATTGCCCACGTATGGAAGGCTGGCCAAAAGCCAATTCGGCAAAAGCCCAAGGTCCGCCAACGAACCAAACAGGTATTCGGTTCCCTCAATCGCACTCCAGATTCCGAGCCAAGTGAAGAATTTTCCCATGCTCCGGCGCCGCATCACGGCGATGCCGCAGACACACAATCCGATAAACAGGAAAACTGTACCAAACAGAATGTATGGGATTCGATCGCGAAGTACCTCAACAACTTGATTTGTCAGGGTGACACCTCGGAGACCACATTAACCTGTGACTGCATTCTCTGTCGGTGCGCAGCATCACGGTGAATGAGATGCACCTTGTGAACATGCAACATGAGGTAAAGTAGGACGAGGCAATCGAGTAGGAGAACAAGGGCGGGAAAATCGCCCAGATTGGAGTGCACAGTCCCACGCCCGGAATGTCAAGCGCATTTCCCTGCATGCCATTGAAGAGCAGTTCTGGTCGATTTGTCGGCAACTCGGAAACTGCACCACTGCCCTAGTCCCTATTCCCTTTTCCTTATTCCCTGTTCTTCCACCACACCGTCATACAGCGAGGCTGCCAGCAGTCGCTCTCCCACCGCGCGCACTAGGGCAATCTTGTAGCCGGTCTGCCACCACTTCCACTCCAGCGTCTTCGGATTGATGGAATAAACCTGGTCGCTCAATCGCGAGCTAACCAGAATCTTGTTCAACTGTGCGTCATAGAAAAGCGCGTCCACATCGGTCAACGGAAAACGATGCACCCACATCCACGTCTTGCCCAGGTCATGCGTAAAGTACACACCCTCGCGAGCGCCCAGCCACAGCGTCCCATCCGACGAAAAGACAATGGCATGAATCCGCGTCAGCATCGCCGGAATGCCCATAGGCCTCCAGCTCTCTCCACCGTCGGTGGATAGAACCACACCATCCTTCCGGGCTGCGGTCAGTTGTTCTCCGTGCGCGGCCACAGAAAGATAATCCCCCGCGCCCATCACCGGCCCGCCCTGCCAGCTTTCGCCCTTATCCTTGCTGGTATACACACCTTCCGGGGTCGCAGCCAGCCACGCCTCTCCACTCAGATCGAGTGCGCGCACGCGCCCATCCATCTCGCGCTTTGTATCTTTCACCTGCTTCTCAATGTTGACGCGCTTGTCATGGTGCGTCTCAGTAGCCGTCTTCACCAGCGTGTTCTGAATCGTGCTGTGCGCGCTCCAGCGGAGAGTCGGAGGATCCCCTTTGTCCGCCTCCAGCGCGAAGATGCCGTGATTGGTTCCTGCAACAATCGTTCCCTCCGGCGACTCCGCCAGGACAAACACATCGCGCCCCTCCAGCCCTTCGGCAATCTGATCCCACTGCGCGCCTCCATCGCTGGAAACAAATACCCCGCCATAACTTTTGTCGTTTACCACCCCGGCAAAGATCCGCGCCGCAGGCGCAGTTAGCCCCACCGCAGGTGGCGCAGTTAGCCCCTCCGCCGCAGGCGCAGCTGGCCCCACCGCAGGTGGCGCAGGTGGCTCCACCAGCAGCGCCTCCACCTTGCGCCCGCTGAATCCCTCATTCGCCGCCACAAAACTGGCCGCCGCATCCTGGCTCAGCAGCACGCCGCCGCGGTCGGTGGCCAGCAGCACATGATTCGAGTCCCCCGGATCGACAAAAACGTCGTTCACGATCACTTCCGGCCCGGTCATGCGCTCAAAGTGCCTGCCGCCGTCCACCGTCTTGTACAGGCCCTCCGTGGTTCCGGCATACACTACCTCGCGGTTGCCCGGGTCCTGCTTCAGTACCCGCGTCCTGCGCGCTGTCGAGGGAATCCCCTCAATCTTCTTGAACAGTTCTGCCGCGTTCTCGCTCTTGTAGATGCCGCTGCACGCGCTGGCAAAGACAATCTTCGGCTTGTCCGGATCGATGATGATGGAAAACACATCGGAATCGTCAATGACGCCCTTCTTGATGTTGTGCCAGCTCTCGCCGCCGTCCGTCGTCTTCCAGGGCAGGTGCCAGGTCCCGGCATAGATCACCTCCGGGTCCGCGGGATCGATAGCCAGCGACTCCACCTCGTGAATCTCCAGGCTGCCCGGCGGGCTGATCTGCGTCCAGGAGGCGCCATAATCCGTGCTGCGAAAGACTCCTTCCAGGGTTCCTGCAATGAGGATTTTTGGCTCCGAAGGCGCCTGCGCCAATGCGCGAATCGACTGCCCCTTCAGCCCCTCGACAGCGCTCCAGCTCCGCCCGCCATCGTGGCTCACCCACAGCCCGCCGCCGGGCTGGTCCATCTTCCACGCGGCTGCAAAAACCATGGCGGGATTCGCCGCGTCCACGATGATGTGGTCCACAACTAGATCGTCAGCAGGATCCAGCTTCGAGAGCCGGCGCCAGCTTTTGCCCCCATCCACAGACTCATAGAGCCAGCTATTGGTGGTACCCATATACAGATGATGGGGTTCGCCCGGAACCGACGCAAAGGCGCGTGCGTCGCCGCCCATGGGCCCTATCGCGCTCCACGGCGCCTGAGCCGCCAATCCGGAAACAGCAATCAAAAACAAAACTGGTAATAAGACGCGCGCAAAATCTACGGGTCGAAAAAATATATTAAAGCGGATTCGCAAACGATTCATGCAGGCAGGAAACTCCAAATGGTTCTTATCTAGAGTATACAAACAAGGCAGAAAGCCAGGCCGGCGTGCGCGCATCCGCGTCCCGCGGCGTGCTCTCAACGCAAAGAAGGCTGACCGGCAAGCCGGTCAGCCTTCCAGGGATTACAGGAAAAATCGTGCTCCGTTACGTTACCCCTCACGGCAGGCCAGCAGGCTTGCCGCGCCAGGCGTCAGTGAACCGGTTACTTCTTGCCGGCGGCTTTCTTCATGGGCTTGGCTGCTGGCACTTTCTTGTGCGGCGCAGGCTTCACCTTGGACTCGTCCACCGGGGTGGTTCCGGTTACATCGTTTGTAAAGGTCGCGCCCGACGGCACCAGGTAGGTCACCACTGCTTGCGCGTCCTTTGAATCCGTCACCACGCTGATGCGGGAGGCGTCAATGCCCTTCTCCGTCACCAGATAGTCCTTGACGTTGACGGCGCGCTCGGCGGCCAAATCCACAACCTTGGCATGCTTGTGCTTCATTGCGAACTGGGCTTCCTTCGCGGTCTTGGCCTGCTCCTTGGCATCGGCCTCGCCCACTACCACCAGCTTCGCGTCAGGATTCTGCTGCAGTTGCAGCGCGATTCCGTCCAGAGACGCCTTGGCTTCATTGTTGGCGCGGGTCGGATTCTTCTTGTCCTTGCTGAAGTCGATCGTGCCAAGCTGCTGAACGTGCGGAATCGGCGCCACATACGGGGCTAGGACGGTCACGCTGGTGTTCGCCATTGCTGTCTGGGTCTTGTCGTCGCTCACGGTGCAGGTGATCCCCACCACGCCGGTAGGTGCGCCGGTCGAGGAGAAGGTTGCCGTGGCGCCGCTGCCGCTGACGCTGCCGGCCGTAGCCGTATAGCTGTAGGTCAACGGGCGATTTTGCGGGCTCACACCGGCAGCCGTAACGGTGCTGGTCTCGCCCGGCTTGATGGTGCTGGGGCTGGCTGAGCAGCTGATGGTCGGCGGCTCAAACTGCTTCACCGTGTAGCTGGCCGTGGCTTCCGCCTTCTGACCCGGCTTCAGGCCTTCCATGCCCTTCTTGCCTTCCTTCACTTCCGCCTTCACCGTATAGCTGCCGGGCGCAAGCGTTGTGGTGGCCACTGTGGCCGTCGCTCCGTTGCCCGTCACATCAGTTCCCGACCAGCTATAGACAACAACGGTCTTTTTGTTGGGATCCACCGAGCCGGCGGTTGCTGTCACTGATACCGGATCTCCAGCGTAAACGGCGGGCGGGCTAGCCACGGCCGACAGGGTGATCGGCGGAGCCTTCTGGCAACCTATGGACGCAAAGGCCAAACTCGCCAAAGCTACAACCAGAAAAACAGACTTCAAAGTTCTCGAATACATGGTTTTCTCCTCCAGGTTCAAATTGAAAACGTTAATGAAGTGGTTTGCTGATGCGCGCCATTTCCGGACTAAAACCGACTGATCATCCTGAAAACAAACATGGAACAAACCAAACGTGCGTCAGAAATTCGATACGGAATCATAGTACCATAGCAATCCCACGGGTTATGTCCTCTTCAGAACATGTTTTTTATCCGGCATATTATCTGACTGTTTACCCGAATACCAGCCCCCTGGGGGCGAAAAAAACAAGAAAGCGTAAAAAACAAAGAGGTTGGCCGGCTCCCGGCCAACCTCAAAGGATCCTGAACCAATCCCTCCACCGGGCGTCTCCGGCCCCCATCGTTACTGTTGAGGGGGCCGGACGATCGGTTTTTCCGCCTGAAAAAGGCCGATTAGCCTACTTCTTCACGGGCGGAACGGGCTTCATCTTCACGGGCGGAACGGGCTTCATCTTCACGGGCGGAACGGGCTTCTGAACCGCGCCCCCCGCGGCCTTCTGACCGTGCGTCAGATTCCGTTGGTCGATAAGAGTCAGAGAATCGGTAGCGTTGAATGGGTACAAGCGCACCGATTGCTGGCCCGTAGTGCTCAGGGTGACGTCTACACGACGGTTCTGAGCCCAGACTATGACGCCCAGATCGTGCAGAATCTTCCCCCGCTCTGCAGCGCTCAGGTCAGGATTCTGTTCGACCAGCTCTTTTACCTGGGCAGCGGTGAGGTTTTGATCCTTGCCAAGGCCGCTCGTCTTAATGTTGGCTTCGGGAACACCCTGTTCAACCAGGAACCGTTTTGTGCGCGCCACTCTGCGTTCGGAAAGCGCCTGGTTATACTCGGCTGATCCGCGAACATCCGCATGTCCAGACAGGGTCAAGTAGGCATCCGGTTTGAAGACGATGTACTTCTTGAAGTCCGATGCCAGGGTGGTCAGAGTTCCCACCTGGCTGGCCAACAGGCCGCCATTGGGTTTTTCGATCCTGGGCTGATCCGTCTGGAAAAATACACTGTGCAGTGCCAGGCGAGTCTCCAGTTGCTTGACCTCAGGGGGTTCGGCAGGAGCCATATACGGGGCCAGGACGGTCACGCTGGTGTTGGCCGTTGCTGTCTGACCTTTGTCGTCGGCTACATTGCAGGTGATGTTCGTCGTGCCGGTAGGTGCTCCGGTCGAGGAGAAGGTCGCGCTGGCCCCGTGGCCCTCCACCGTACCTGACGTAGCCGAGTAGCTATACGTCAACGGGCGGTTCTGCGGGCTCACACCAGACGCGGTAATGGTGCTGGTCTCGCCCTGCTTGATGGTGCCGGGGTTGGCTGAGCAATTGATGGTCGGCGGCTCAAAGGCCTTCACCGTAAAATTGGCCGAGGAGCTGGCCGATTCCCAGGGCTTGAGTCCTTCCTTGCCGGCCGGGCCTTCCTTCACTCCGCACTTCACCGTATAGATGCCCGGCACAAGCGCTGCGGTAGCCACAGGGGCCGTCGGCCCACTTCCGGTCACGCCGGCTCCGCCCCAGGAATAAACCACGTTCATTTTGGGATTCAGACCGCCCGCTGTCGCCGTCACCGTAACCGGATCACCGGCATAGATCAAAGTCGGACTCGCAGAGCAGGATATTGTCACTGGCGCTGGCGGCGCGATAGAGCCGATGTGGTACACGAGGCCTGCCGCCAACCGGATGCCTTCAAGCTGAGCCGTGCCGCCGGGTTGCCAGCCGTTGACCGAAGAGTGCGCCTGGCCGTAACGAACGTCCACGAACTCATAGTCGGCCTCGATCATCCGGATAGCCCAATGGCGATTGAGCTCGTAGTCCAGGCCGCCGCCAAAGGTAGTTGTCCAGCCCGGCGTGTAATATTGCTGATCTGGGCCTGACAACTCGCCTCCGCCCCCGAGGATATGCACCCACGGTGTCATCTGTGATCCCGGCCAGCGATAGATTCCACCGGCCTGTACCGTGTACATGCCGCTGTTGCTGGTGCCGTTCGTAGAGCTGTTGTAGATATCGTGCTGACCCGAATCAAACTGCAGCCCAAAATTGCGGTTGAAGTAGCGGGTAAGGCTCTCAACGCTGCCCAACTTCTGGGTCATGATAGAAACACCGTTCTGAGTAGGCCCGTCAGCTTTACCGTTCGATAGATAGCCCTCGACCGTCGCATTGGGCGCTAAAAAACTGTAGCCCACAAAGATGTCCCACTTCGATGCGGAATCATTAACAGGGGCTTTCCCGGTAGGTTTGGCTGTGACCTGAGCGGCCAGGGTAATCGGTATCAACAACACAAACGCAAATACAATGGCCCGGCTCAGATAATTTGAAACACGAGTGTACATGCGATTTCCTCCTTGCTTGATTTGTGCGAATAACGGTATGTGCTGCCGGTGTACATATACAAAAACCCCGGCTGAACTCGGAGCTTCTGTGCGGGGAGTACATCTGCAGTCTGCCCACTAAGATAAACGTACCACTATTCGCTATGATTCTGGCAGGGGTTTTTATCAAGAACTTACGCTATAACCCCTCCAAAACATGGAGGATAACTGAAATTACTTTGGTAACTTTTTCCTCTGGAAATCGGCTCTGCTGCCCGGCTTAACCCAGATTCAAGGTCTTCATCAAGCTGCGCGGCTCGCGCTGAATCTTCTCTTGCAACAAAGTCAGAGCATAAATCAGTTGCTCTGGCCGAGGCGGACATCCCGGAACATACACATCCACGGGAACGATCTGGTTGACGCCCTGCACCACCGCATAGTTGTTGAAAACCCCGCCCGAGGTGGCGCAGGCCCCCATCGAGATCACCCACTTCGGCTCTGGCATCTGGTCGTAGAGACGGCGCAACACCGGGGCCATCTTCTGCGCAACCCGCCCGGCAACAATCATCACGTCTGATTGCCGCGGAGAAGGCCGGAAGACCTCGGCGCCGAAACGCGCAATATCGTAGCGTGAGGCCCCCGTCGACATCATCTCGATGGCGCAGCAGGCCAGCCCAAAGGTCATCGGCCAGAGGGAGTTCTTCCGTATCCAGTTCACCGCAAAATCCAGCGAGGTCAGCAGGATGCCCTCCGGCACTTCATAGCCGTAGTTCGCTTCCATCACCTTAGCGCGATTATTTGCGCTGCTGTCCAACGCTCCAAATAGATACCGATCCCGCTCTGCCGTCGCCGCCATGTTTCTACTATACCGCTGATTATTCAGAGATGAGTAATGCTGCTGATACTGTCCGGCTTACGGCGCAGGGATATATTTGACGCGATAAAGTGAACCACGTTTATTCCCAAGAGAGTGTCCCTCTTTCTGAATGGCAAAAAACCGAACCGTCCCGTCTGGATCAAAAAGCAGGGAACCTGGAAGTATGATGCTGTATTCGTTTCCAGCCTGACCATCCAATACAACCGACCACTTCCCAGCTCCGTCGGTCATGCTACCTCGATCGTTATAAGCGATAAGGCCTCTTTGCGTCTGCGCCGCATAGGCCACGTGTTTACTATCGCTGCTGAAGGCCCAATTGCCGATTCCAGAGAAATCAGGACCCTCCTGACCGTCCTCAACTAAGGTAAATCCTTCCCCGGATGTACTCCCTTTCCGTGCTGTGTACGCTATATGTTTTCCATCGGGACTGAAGCTTGGGTTGTAGATAGCATGGTATTCCGCTCCCGCCTGACCATCCACAACCAGCCTAAACGTGCCTTCACGGCCATCTCGCTCAGCAAACGCCAAGCGTTTTCCATCAGGGCTGAGGGCGGGGGAGCCGTATCCTGTTTCTTTGCACTCCGCTGTCACACGGCCGTCAACTACTATCACCCATTCTCCGCCCTTCTTGGCTGCGTACGCCATGTGGCTTCCATCGGAGCTGAAGGCCAAATGTGTGAATTCCGGTAATACTCCTACAAAAACCCCACGTAGTGCTATGTGAGAAAGGTCGTCATAAGCTACGCTCGACTGACTATCCACACCGTATATCGGCCGAGACATATCGTGAGAATTTGTCCGATCTGTCACTCCCCAAGCCGTGAGACTGTCGTAAGTACCCTCCTGACCATTCACGACTACGAACGACTTTTTGCCTTGCTGTGCTCCAAAAACGACGTGTTTACTGTCTGGGCTGAAAGCTGGGCCATAAATTTCGTCGTACTCCGTGCCGGGATGACCATCTTCCACTACCGTCAAATGTTTGCCTATCTCAGCCGCAAATGCGATGTGCTTGCTGTCTGGACTGAAGATCAAGTTGAAAATTTCGTCGTATTCCGCACCTGCCTTCCCGTCCACCACTAGCCGGAATGAGAGATGTCTTAGAGAACCCTCCGCCGCCACATAGGCCAAGCGTTTTCCGTCGGGGCTGAAGATCAAATCTTTTGGCCCCCCGATGGATAAACCGCGATTGTCGTACACTGGGCCACCCTGGCCATCTATAACCAGCAAGGGCTTCTTGTCCCGAAATGCCGGATATGCGAAGTGCGTACCATCGAAGCTCAGGGCCAAGCCACCTAATAGAGTAAGATCATTGCTCACCGGGATTACTTTGCCGTCTAGAACGACGCATCTTTTCGTTCCATTCGAGCAGTCGGTTCCAGAAGCAAAATAAGCAATGTGGCGCCCATCTCCGCTAATCATAGCGGGCGCGTATATAGGATTCCGTTCAATTGGATTCCATTCAATTGGCCCTAGTAGCGTCTCCTCGACTTTATATCGGCTCTTCGCCGCAGCAGACGTTGATTGGACCGGTGCGGGCGTGGATTGAACAGGAGTAGATGCCATTTGAGTCTGCGCGGGTGTCGTTTGGGTTGATACACCATTCGTTTGGCCAAATCCTGTCACTGCCAGACCGGGTAGCACTGCTGACCAGAGGGCAACCCGTTTCGTGGCTTTGAGAAGACGCAGAACAGATTGAGTTTTCATAGCCAAACATCATAGTGCATTCCCGAATGGCCGGTCATGCGTATTTCCATGAATCTTTCTTCCGGCCAGCTCCCAGTCGCGGCCTTTTCTTTCACTTTCTTCCTTTTTTTTCTGGCACTTCGCCAGATCTTCATGGGTTCCTTATTCGCATAGCCCTATATTTCCTTTTAAGGCTCTCGCTGGAGTTGTACTAATTTGCGTTTGTAGGATGGCTTCTGTCGCCTGCGACTGTTCTACAGGCTGTTGTCTACCGCATTTTTTCTGGAAGTGAAAACCGTATGCGCCGTTTTGGAATCAAACTGCTGTTTCTCGCCGTCCTGCTGGGTATCCCCGCAATTGCTCTCACTCAGCCCGCCGCCCCCGACACTAAGGCTCCAGCCACACAAGCCCAGATCGCCGCCCTGCAACAAGCCGTCGACGCGAATAAAGCCGCTGCCGCTGCTGCCCAGTCGGCCGGCGACAACGCCTGGATGCTGGTCTCCGCCGCGCTCGTCCTGTTGATGACCGGCCCCGGACTGGCCCTGTTCTACGGCGGTCTGGTCCGCAAAAAGAACATCCTCGGTACCATGATGCAGAGCTTTGCCATGATGGGTCTGGTCACCATCCTCTGGGCCATCGTCGGCTACTCGCTGGCCTTCGGGCACGGCAACTGGTTCGTCGGAGGATTCGAGCACCTTTTCCTGCGTGGCGTCTCCCTGACCCCCAACACCGACTACGCCGCCACCATTCCCGAGCAGACCTTCATGGTCTACCAGCTCATGTTTGCCATCATCACTCCGGCGCTCATCACCGGCGCATTTGCTGAACGCATGAAGTTCAGCGCCATGGCAATCTTTCTCTCCCTCTGGTCGCTCATTGTTTACTGTCCCATGGCCCACATGGTCTGGGGCGCTGACGGATTCCTCAGCCTCAACAACACCCACGCCCCTCTGCCCTCGCTCGACTTTGCCGGCGGCACCGTCGTCCACATCACCTCGGGCGTCTCCGCCCTGATCTGCTGCCTCTATCTGGGCAAGCGCCTCGGCTACCCGCACACCAAAATGCAGCCCCATTCCATGGTGCTCAGCTTCATCGGCGCCTGCCTGCTCTGGGTGGGTTGGTTCGGCTTCAACGCCGGCAGCGCCCTCAACGCCAGTTCGCTCGCCACCAGCGCCTTCATCAACACCCACTTCGCCGCCGCCGCTGCCGCCGTCGGCTGGTCCATCGCTGAGTGGATTCACAACGGCAAGCCCACTGCCCTCGGCGCCATCTCCGGCGCGGTTGCCGGACTGGTCGCCATCACTCCCGCCTCCGGATTTGTACAGCCCTTCGCCGCTCTGGCTATCGGACTCGCAGCCGGGCTCGTCTGCTTCTTCATGGTCTTCATGGTCAAGAAATTTTTCGGCTACGACGACTCGCTCGACGCCTTCGGTGTTCACGGAGCCGGCGGAACTCTGGGCGCGCTGCTCACAGGACTCTTTGCCACCAGCGCCATCAACGCCGCCTTCGGCAAAAGCGCCACCGGCAGCCCCAATCCCACCGGCGCTCTCGACGGACATTGGGGACAGTTGCTCAACCAGTCAACCGGCATCGCCATTGCCTGGATCATCTCCATCGCCGGCACTCTGGTCCTGCTCTTCGTCGTTGACAAGCTCGTCGGCCTCCGCGTTGCGCCGGAAGACGAATCCAGGGGTCTCGATATCTCCCAGCACGACGAGGAAGGCTACGACCTGAATTCGTAAGTTGTATGTATGTCATCCTGAGCGAAGCAGGCCACGCTTTTGTGGCCTGTGGAGTCGAAGGACCTGCATTTCGGAACCCTCCGATTCAACTTGATTGAATCGGTTCAACAAAAAGATTCGCCGGGAGCGGCCAACAACCCCTCCCGCCTGTTACGCTGTCAATCGAGGAATCTGCATATGGTCAAGATAGAAGCTATTCTTCAGCCATCCAGGCTGGATGCGGTCAAAGAAGCGTTGCTCGAGGCTGGCATTGAAGGCATGACCATCCTGGAAGCGCGCGGACATGGCCGCCAGAAGGGACACACCGAGTTCTATCGCGGCAATGAATACACCGTCGATCTGTTGCCCAAAATCAAGATCGAGATGGTAGTCAAAGACGAAATGAAGGACAAGACCATCGTGGCCATCCTCAGCACGGCCCGCACAGGTCGCATCGGAGACGGCAAAATCTTCATCAGCCGCATCGACGAAGCCATTCGCATCCGCAACGACGAACGCGGCGAAACCGCCCTCTGATCCTGCGCGCATTCTGGGTGCCCCAGGTCCGGATTTTCGGACCTGGGATTCCTCAACTCCAAATATGACGGGTGCCCCATCCATTCGCGTTCTTTGCGAATGGGTGGGATACCACGAACCAAGGGTGCCCCATCTTCGGCGCGTGCAGATAAACACCCACAGCCCGTTGCAGCGCTGCTCTTCACAATGACCGGACCGGCATTTCAGACATTTTTCATTTTGTTTATCGTTTTTGTGCCCCCGCTGGGAGCGGTGATAGGGACGCTGATTTCACGAAAGAAGAGTGTTCATCCCAAACCGGCTATTCCTCATACTCATATCTGATAAAGCTTGTAAAAACATATCTCGACTCTCAAGCCCCATTCCTCTTCACTCTTAAATTATTCACCGCATACTCGATGAACCGCTGCTCGAAATGCGACGCCTGCCCCATGAACCGGCACGCCGCCACCACCTGCTCCACAATGAACTTCGGCTGGAATGCCGCCAGTTCCATCCCCCTTTCCTTCGTCAGCCACTGCACGATAGCATCGAAGGCATCCGTGGGCAGCGTCAATCCCTGCCGCGCGCATTCTTTTTCAAAAATCCGCCGGTAATTGTCCACGCTGGGCGCTCCCACTTCGATCTTGTAGGGCAGGCGGCGCAGAAAGGCGGGGTCCATCAGATCTTCCGGCTCCAGGTTGGTGGAAAAGATAACCAGCTCCTCGAACGGAATGCTGAAGCTCTTTCCGGTATGCAGTTTTAGGTAATCGACCCGGCTCTCCAGCGGAACAATCCAGCGGTTCAGCAGGCTGGCGGGGCTTACCTGCTGGCGGCCGAAGTCGTCGATGATGAAACAGCCCCCCAGCGCCTTCAGGTGCAGAGGCGCCTCGTAGAAGTGGCCTGTCGCGTCGTAGTGCAGATCCAGCATCTCCAGTGTCAGTTCGCCGCCGGTTGCCACGAAAGGCCTGCGGCAGGGAACCCAGCGCGCGTCATATTGTTCTGTCCGAACAAACGACATTTCATTCTCGTCGCTCAACTCCGTCGGACTTACCGCGGCGTGAACACTGGGGTCGTGGAAGCGGATAATCTGCCCCTCCACAATGATCGCGTAAGGCACGTAGATCACGTCGCTGAAGGCGCTGCCCAGCGCATGCGCCACCGAGCTCTTGCCATTGCCCGGCGCGCCATAGAGCAGCATCGCCCGGCCAGCGTTCAGCGCAGGCCCGCACTGTTCTATGATGCTGTCGTCAAACGTTAGCTCCCCCAGCGCCGCGCGGATGCGCTCGAAGGTGATCCGTTCGTTGGTCAGCTTCTGTACGCTTACCTGGAAGGTGAACTCCTCCAGCGTCACCGGCGCGGGTCCGGCATAGCGCACTCGCTCCAGACTATCAATCGTCCACCGCTTGCCCTCGTCGGTCAACGCGTAGCCCATGTCAATCGGGCTTTCGGAGGTGCGCATTCCCAGCGTGCGCAGCAGTTGCCGGTCCACGGCCATCATCACCAGCTCGGCCACAATGTGGTAGGGCAGCCGGATGGCATCGACGAACTGGCGGCAGGTCTGCAAGCGGCTGGTATAAATCAGCCTCATCATCAGGCTCAGCAGATCATTCACGTCGATTCCCGTGGCCACAAGATCGGCAGGTTCGGTGGGGATGCGCTTCAAAAAGCCGTCCAGCGTCTGCTGATTAATGACTCCCATCGTCACCAGGTTGTCGCCCAGGCGTCCGCCATTGACATCCTGGCGCCTCAACGCCTCGGCCACATCCTCCTCACGGACCAGATCTGCCCGTATCAGCAGATCGCCCAATCGCATGCGCGCGCCGATGATGCCCTCCTCTACCCGAACGCGAGTGCCACACCCCGGTCAGGTAAGTATACTTCGCCGTCTTGCAGGTTTCTGATATCGTTCTCATTCTTCCAGCTCGGCATCCCGGCCGTGCGGAAAAATGGCCGGCTAAGAGCGGAATCAGTTCCGATTCAGGTCTGGCAGAACCAGCCGCTTTTCGCGGAACAGGGCCGCGCAGATCCGAACGGTCTCTGAGTCCAGCAGGCTGCCGGCCTCGGTTTCAATCTGTTTCAAAACAATATCCAGATCGATCGCCGGCCGGTAGGGCCTATGGGAGGCCATCGCCTCCACCATGTCCGCCACCGCCAGCACCATGGCTTCAGGCAGAATCGCATCCCCCTTCATGCCCCTGGGATAGCCGGAGCCGTCCAGCCTTTCATGATGCTGGCGCACGATCTCGGCAATGGGCCATGCGAAGGGAATGTCTTTCAGAATGGTGTATCCGGTCTCCGGGTGCTCGCGAATCACGCCCCATTCTCCCGCGGTGAGCCGGGTTGGTTTGGTCAGGATTTCGGCGGGAATTGAGATCTTCCCGATATCGTGGACCTGTGCCGCCACCTGCAATCCATGCAATTTTTCTTGTGGCCAGCCCATTTCCGCGCCAATTGCAACTGCGATATTTGCCACTCTGCTCTCGTGGCCCGCGGTGTAAGGGTCGCGCATCTCCATCGCGGCCACCATGGGCGCCACCATCGCGGATAATGCCTCGGTTAACTTCCCTTGTAATTTGACCAGGCTGATTTCTCCGGCATGCAGAGCAGACCCCTGATCGAGCGCATGCACAGCATGGACAATCTGCTCCGCTAGGTGCTGGAACACCTCGATCGCCGGCGCCTCAAATGCGTTGGGGCGCGTAGCATAAATTGTCAACACGCCGCGCCAGCCATCCTTGACATGGAGCGGAATGGACAAGGCGGAGCGTATGCCGCTTTGCATTGCATTTTCGCGCCGAGGTACGAAGATATTGGATGTTTCCGTGTCAGGTATATTCTGCAGTTTGTTGGAGCGTATACAGATGCCCGATGGACCTTGGCCCCCTGGCTCATCCTCCGACCAGTTCAAATGCATTTCATGCAAATAGTCCTTGGCGCTCCCCGCTTCTGCGGCAACTCGAATCTTCTTGTCCGGACCATCTTCCGCAATGCCCACCCAGGCAAGTATGTAGATGGATTCGCGCGTAATGGCCTCGCATACAGCCTTCAGAAGGTCTTCGGATGAACGGGCCCATGCAAGCGCCATGGCTGCGCTCGCATAGGCAGACAACGCCCAGTTCTGGGCCTTGAGCCTATGTTCTTTCTCCTTTTTTACGGTAATATCGCGGATCGCCGCTGTCACCAGAATGCCTTCGGCGTTTTCCAGCGGGCTGAGCATGATCTCGATGGGAAACTCGCTTCCATCCTTCCGCCGCCCGTTGAGCTCAATTCCAGTGCCGATCTGCTGCGCCAGCGCCTCGGCTGCGGTGCGGGCTCCGTCGGCGATCAGCCGCTCCGCAAAGCCCTCCGGAATGATGCTCGTCACTTTCTGGCCCAGCAGTTCATCTCGGTGGAATCCGAACTGGCTCTCCGCCCGGGCGTTCAGCAGGACAATCTCCCCGCCTTGATTCACCACCACCATTCCATCCGGAGCCGCCTCAAGAAGGCCTCGATATCTGGCTTCCATCTGTGCCAGGTGCATATCCGCATTCTTGCCTGCGGATATGTCGAAATACACGTAGATCGCTACCGGTCGGCCGTCGAGCACAACTGTCTTCGACGACGTAATCGCCACCGGTGCGCACCGCCCGTCTTTACGCTGAATGTGAAAGCCGGAGTGGACCGTTGGTCGCTGCTCAGCCTTCAGTAATTCAGCCCCAACCTGCTCGCGCTCCGCCTTTGGGTGCAGCATGGTTAAATGCATGCCGATGAGTTCCGAGCGAGAACACCCGCTCATGGCTTCAGCTGCGGGGTTGGCGTCTATAACTTTTCCGGTGTCCGTGTCAAAGGCAAACATGCTGCCCGGCGCATAGGTCCAGCTAAGTTCGTGCAGATTCTGCGGCTCGATGGTCTTGAGAGGGGAAGGCATGACCATCATTCTCCTGTTCTGTGAAAGCGCCCGGAAGAACACGGTAAAGATAGCCCGGCCGTACAGTTACTAACAGGATTGTTTCAACTGAAGAAACATATGTCAGGTCAAATTAGACCAGTATCTCGCTTTACCGCTTGGATGCGACGTATACATCTACATCTGTACCACAACGAATTTGATAACTAACCCCGCTCGCCCCTGCCTCCCCCGCCGTGTACTCTTAAACCGTCAGTACTCTTCGCCCAGGAGTTACCCATGTCCCTCCGCCTCATCCTCGCCGTCTTCCCCCTGTGCCTCGCGCCCGTTCTCGCCTCGCAAGACACGCGCACCGTCACCGAGCCTGTGCTGCCACCGGTCTGCTTCACGCTCGACGCCCAGCTCCACAGCATTCCCAAACTCGCTCCCGCCGCCGGCCGCACCCTTGCCGAAGCCGACGAGTCCAGGCTCGACACCGCCCGCATTCAGCACGCCATTGATGAATGCCGCAAAGGCCAGGGCGTTCTCCTCCGCACGCACGCCTCCGCCGACGCCTTCCTCACCGGACCGCTTGAATTGCGCTCCGGCGTCACCCTCATCGTCGACAAGGGCGCAACCCTCTTCGCCTCGCGCGATCCCGAGTTCTATGCCACCTCGCCCGGCAGTTGCGGCCTCGTCAATGAAAGCGGTCGCGGATGCAAGCCCCTCATCTCCGCCGATCACATCTCCGGCGCCGGCATCATGGGCGACGGAGTCATCGACGCCCGCGGCGGTGAAAAACTTCTCGGCAAATCCGTCTCCCCCTGGGATCTCGCCGAGCAGGCTCGCGCCGGCGGCCATCAGCAGGTCTCGCGCATCCTCGTCGCCAACTACGCTGACAACTTCACCCTCTATCGCATCACCCTCCGCAACTCGCCAAACTTCCACGTCTCTTACAACCACGGCAACGGCTTCACCGTCTGGGGCCTCAAAATAGACACGCCTCAGCGCCTCGCTCGCAACACCGACGGCGTCGATCCCGGCAACGGCTCAAAGAACGTCACCATCACCCACAGCTTCATCCGCGCCGGGGACGACAACGTAGCCATCAAGGGCGGTCCCGGCGGCGCCACCAACATGACCATCAGTCACAATCACTTTTACTGGGGACACGGCATGTCCATTGGCAGCGAAACCGATGGCGGCGTCAGCCAGATTCGCGTCTTCGATCTCTCCCTCGACGGTCCCGACAACGCTATCCGCATCAAGTCCAACGGCTCGCGCGGCGGCCTCACGCAAGACGTGCTCTACGACGACGTCTGCATTCGCAACTCGCCCAACCCCATCACCCTCGACACCGCCTACTCCGCCAACGGCCCCCTCAAGGGCAACTCCCCGCCCACCATGCGCGACATCACCCTGCGCAACGTCCGCGTCTCCGGCGGAGGCAAGATCAGCTTCAACGGCTACGACCAGCAGCACCGCATAGCCGCCACTCTCGACGCCGTCCAGCTCACCGATCAGGCCGCCTACACGTACTCCCTCAATCACGCCGACCTGAAACTCGGCCCCAACCCCGTCAACCTCCAATTCCCTGTGGGCGACGACTCCACCATCCAAACAATCCCATCTCAAGGAAAGCCCGCCAGCGGAGTCCCAGCCTCCTGCGCCGGCAAGTTCGTCGACTTCCCTACGCAATAACTGGGTGATCACATTTGACCTATCGAAAATGTACTGTGCCCCATCCATTCGCGCTCTTTGCGAATGGGTGGGAGACGATGCTATTTGTCAGGGCTTGACTTCACAGCTTACGGAAAAATGCAAACGGTGAAGCAAGAAGCGTCAGGGCTTGACTTCACAGCTTACGGAAAAATGCAAACGGTGGAGCAAGAAGCGTCAGGGCACGACTTCACAGCTTACGGAAAAATGCAAACAGTGGAGCAAGAAGCGTCAGGGCACGACTTTAGTCGTGCCGAAATTGCTTTATTTGATGTTTTGAAAGGGCAAGGCTTCAGCCGAAATTGCTTTATTTGATGTTTTGAAAGGGCACGGCTTTACAGCTTGCGGAAAAATGCAAATGGTGGAGCAAGAAGCGTCAGGGCACGACTTTAGTCGTGCCGCTAATGCACAAAGATTATGTCGGGCTTTAGCCCCTGAGGAATGTTTTCCCGGAGGGAGCAGGAGCCTTCAGGCTCCTGAATATGCGCATCACTCTATGAGACCTCCAGGCAAATATCGCAATTGAGCCACATGCAATTCAATTCGCGGACGCCCAGACATCCCTGTAAAGCACCCTTAATAATGGACTTGATGACGGCAAACTTAAATTAATCCGGGCAGCACTGTGGTATGATTCTCATTGACTTGACAATGAACGCATAGACGCACTAATGTTACAGTGTCTACAAAAAAGCGCTTAGCTAACCGGTACGTTCAAGAAATATCATCCGCCTATCGCTAAATACGCTATTTTGCGGGATGACCGGATAGCAGATGCTGGCTGCCATGCATGATAGCGGACGGCCGATAGGGCGCTGTCAATATCCGTAAAAATTCAGGAGACCAAATGACGAAAATGAAGGTTTTTTTTCTTCTTGCCGTGCTCGGCTTGACTGCATGCCGTGTGCTCGCGCAAACAACCACCCAGGGATCGATCAGCGGCACTACCTTTGACACTACCCATGCTGTCGTTCCAAACGCAACTGTTCGAATCGTCAATAACGATACAAATGCCGCACTTGCCTTGAAATCGGGCGATGCCGGCGAATTTGTGGCCCCACTTCTCGAACCCGGCGAGTACACGGTTACGGTCAATGCCCCGGGCTTCGATACGTACCGGGCAAATCATGTCATCGTTCAGGTGGGCCAGGCTACCCATGTGAATGCGACGCTAAATGTGGGTTCCGCCAACACCATCGTGGAAGTGACGGCAGCAGTTCCAATTCTGAACTTCGAGTCCCCCGATTTCTCGTCGAATATCAATTCGATTGCGCTGGAGAACATTCCCATCAACAACAGGCGCTGGTCTGCCCTGGCCCTGACAACACCGGGCGTCACGGTGGATACATCCGGTTTTGGCCTGGTGAGCGTGCGCGGCCTCAGTACCATTCTGAACAATGTCATGATCGACGGCGCCGACGATAACCAGGCCTACTTCTCTGAAGAGCGCGGCCGCACGCGTGAGGCCTATTCAACCTCTGGTTCGGCTGTTCGTGAATTCCAGGTCAACACCGGCGTCTACCCGGCAGAATTCGGGCGCGCGGCCGGCGGCGTCATCAACTCTGTGACCAAGAGTGGCGCAAACAAGTTGCACGGCGAAGCATATTTCTTCGATCGTCAGAGCAATTGGGCCGCTTACGGCGAGCAATCCACTGCTACGGCTCTAGTGAACGGTGTGAATGTCACCTCCCCGGTCAAGCCCGAGGATCTTCGCAAGATTTACGGCTTCACGGCAGGTGGGGCTCTCATCAAGGACAAACTGTTCTGGATCTATACCTACGATCAGCATACCCACATCTTTCCCATGCTCGGAGCGCCATACAGCCCGAGCACGTTCTACCAGCAGGCGGACATTCTTGGCGCCACGGGCGATAGCGCGTGCAGTAAGACGACCGGGTATCTCCCCACTACAACCAGCGGGGTCACATCAGCCAACTCCTCCCTTGATCAACAGATCTGCACGCTTGCCGCGCGCCTTTCCTATTCCGCCAAGACCGCCTATGGAAGCAACGTAACTTATTCCGACGCCTTGGCTCTGTTCAATTCAGGCATTAGCGGCCCCGGCTCTCTGAGCAGCGACATTGGTCTCATCCCGCGCTCGGGCTACCAGGAGATCAACACCCCCAAGCTCGATTGGAATATTAACGACAAGGAACATGCCAGCTTCCTCTATCACCGCCTGCGCTGGGACTCTCCCGGCGGCGTGCAGACGGTAAGCACTGGAAAATACTCTCTCAACTCGACCGGCACCGACTTTGTCAAGCTGGACTACGGCGTAGCCAAGCTGATCAGCCAGCTTAACCCGCACATCAGCAACGAGCTGCTCTTCCAATATGGCCGCGAGTTGAACGACGAAGGACTGATGCCCACCACTGCCTACGACCAGGCGAACCTTATCGAAAACGGCAACGATCCGTATGTTGCACTGGATGTTACCCAGGCGGGTTTCTATATCGGCGCTCCATACTACGGGTTCCGCCCGAGTTATCCCGACGAGCGGAAGTGGCAGATTGATGACGATCTGTACTATACCCGCGGTAAGCATACCTTCAAAACCGGCATCGACATGGTCCACAACTACGATCTGACCAACCAAAAACAGTATTACGAGGGCTACTTCGTATACAGCAGCAACCTTGCCAACTACTTCGCCGACCTCTACTCGAAGGGCTTCGGCACGGGAACTTGCAACTCCGGCGTAAGCATCTCTTCTACGTCAGCTTCAAGCAACGCCGTCGGAACTTATCCATGCTATTCGAATTACACGCAGGATTATGGTCCGTCGAGCTTTGACTTCAGCACCATGGACCAGGCCTATTTCGTTCAGGACGACTGGAAGTTATTGCCGCGACTGTCGCTGCAGCTTGGCGTGCGCTATGACTACGAGCGTCTGCCGTCCACGGTTCCCACACTGACTGCCGCATCCGGCAATTTTGTGCCGTTCAACGGTATCAATAACAATCCGAGCGACAAGAACAACTTCGGGCCGCGCATCGGATTCTCTTATGATGTCTTCGGCAACGGAAAAACGGTTTTGCGCGGCGGGTACGGGCTATATTACGGGCGGATTACCAACGGAAACCAGGGTGTTGTACTGGCGACTACGGGAAGCCCGCTGGCCCAGACTGCAACCAAGGTAAGCAAATCGAATCCCGTGGCCTCCTTGCCGATTTTCCCCTACACTCTGAGCCCCACGCAGCTCGCCAACCCGATCACAACGGCGCCCAGCGCTTACTTCCGCGCGTCCAACCTGCAGAATCCACAGATCGATGAATTCGATCTCATGGTGCAGCGCGAACTGGGCAAGGGGACGGTTCTCCAGATTAGCTACCTCGGCGCTCTGGGCCGCGAACTGCCCAACTTCCTCGATGTCAACCTGAACCCGACACAGGTCAACGAAACCATAACCATGGCGCCCGCCTCGGGAACCACAAACTACGGTCCCCTGGGAAGCGCTCCATATACGGTGCCTACCTTTACCGGCTATGGCAATACCGCTCTGCTGGGACCGTCTGCGACAAACTTCCAGGCCATCACGGAGCTGATCAGCAACATCAACTCCAATTACAATGCGTTGGCTGTTGAAGTACAGAATCGCACCATGAAGAGCCTTCAGTTCGATCTGAACTATACCTGGGCACATGCGCTGGACTTCAATCAGAACGCCTCAACGGCGGGCGCCACAAACGGCTGGTATGATCCGTATAAAAACCCGCGCGTCAACTACAGCAACAGCACATGGGACATCAGGGATCGTCTGGTAGGTTACGCGATCTATAGCTTCCCCAATATCCACGGCGGAAGTTTGGTCAAATATCTGACCAACGACTGGAAGTTCGACGACAGTTTCCAGATGCAGACAGGCTTGCCCTACTCCGCGGCGATTGGAGGCCAGGGCTACGGCATTCTCGGCTACTGGAATGGAAACGGCAGCGTGACCTTCTCCCCGGCGGTGGGACAAAACAATTACTTCCAACCCAGGGATATTGTCGACGATGTTCGCTTGCAGAAGGACGTCCGGCTAAAGGGCGGAATCAAGCTTGAGCTCATGGCACAAGCCTTCAACATAGCGAATCACCAGAACGTCACCGAGATGTACTCGGAAGCATACAACATGACAACCGCAACCGTAGCGGGTGTGCCAACTACAACGGCAACCTATCAAGGCAACTTCGGTACGCGGGAGCAAACCAACAATAGCGGATTCAGTTATGCGCCGCGCCAGATGGAAATTTCGATGCACCTTTTCTGGTAATCGCTTCACAGCCTCTATGCTTGAGGGCTTTCGTGAAATAGCTGTTTGCATCTCTTTTTGTACTTTGTTTTGTTTGTTGTACTTCGAGCTGGGTGCTTACCGACGTCGTCATTTCGATTGACGGCGCGTCTCCCACATCTTGATTTTGAGATGTGGGAGACGACGGTGGCCCGCATCTCGACTTTTGAGAAGTGGGAGACGATGAACCTGAACCTGTGGGTTTTTGTTCTCGTGAACTCCGAGTTCTGCGATTTCCCAACTCTGCAGTGTGCGCCATTCTTGAACAAACCACAAAAGCCTGTGTTCCCCATCCTTCGATTTGCCGGAATCCCCAAAGACTCGGGGTCCCCGGCGATTCGGGGTCCCCAATGAGCGATTTTTGCTCGTTGGGCTGAGGGAAGCGATCTTTGCTCGCAGCAGTGGGGAGTCGAAGGCCCTGCATTTGCACTTCGTGCTTTGTGTCAGGGCACAGCTTCAGCCGTGCCGCAAATGCATCCACAATTTTATAAAAATCAATCCACGCGGCGCGAGCCGCGAATGAAAGGTACGGCCTTCCGCGCCGTAGGCGCAATGGTTGTTAGCCCCGCGCTTCAGCGTAGTCCCCAAGAAACGGTCTTTGTTTCTTGGGGTGGTAGCGTGGGGTAGGGTTGCCGAAAGCAGCCCGTCGTCTGTGCCGTAGGCGCAATGGTTGTTGAAGCATAGTGTCTCTGCTCTAGGAATATTCTGTATCGCGTGACCACAATCTTTTTGAAAGCGAGCCTGGGTTCTGAACAGTACCATTCGATGAATTCTCTTATCGCATGATCATACGTTCGTTGTGAACTTGGTGACATCAGGCCGTTCAATACGGCTGACTTCGATTACTTAAGGTCCGGGAGCTTCATAACATGTTTGGGTGTCCGTTTGCGCTTCATCTTGCTCTCTGCCATGGAAACGGCCTCCTATCGCCGTGGCAAACAGCTTGATCCAGTTCGCTGCATGGGTCTATCGCACCCTGGGGTGTTTATTAGAACCCTCCTGGCAGGACCTGGATTTAGTACGACCGAAAGTCATGTGGATGAGCGCTTTGGCCTGTTATCGACAGTTGAGATTCTCGTATAGGTGAATCGATGAACTCGAATCCATTTCCCTCCTGATGATATTTGAGCGGGCACAAATAACCAGCATGTTTCGTTTGGACTCAGCATATTTGGTGGAAACCGATTCCCATCAGCGCTGCGATCTTTTTAAGCGTGGTGGCAGTATGGCCAACACCAACCGCGCAGTGGTGGGCCGGCCCCTGC
Organism: Occallatibacter sp.; assembly: GCA_050013195.1. Lineage (GTDB taxonomy): Bacteria > Acidobacteriota > Terriglobia > Terriglobales > Acidobacteriaceae > Telmatobacter. The sequence goes on along the minus strand of JBEKFS010000003.1, from coordinate 22,638 downwards.
GCGTTCCAGGCGTTCACAAAGCCACGCGCGCCAAGAGGAAAGCGGTAGCGACTATTGGTGTTGCCAATCTCCATAATCTCGCCTGCAACACATTCTCCCTCGGCCATGAGCAGCTTGAAACGCATATTCACGTCTTCCACTACTGAAAGTAGGGTTACCGGACCGTGCTTCACGCTCATCTCGACAGAAAGACCGTGTCCCACCTTGCCGTGATAAACCGTGAGAGGCCGCACCTTGGTTTTGCCCTCGCTGATAGCAATGTGCCCTGGGCCATCATGACCCATGAGCACCAGATCATCGTTGAAGTCCATTGCATAGAATTCTGTGAATGATCCGCCCGCGCCCAAACAGTCCATGATCTTCATGGCCAGTGCATTCTTTACCTCATACTCGCCGGCCACGGGAATGTGGCGCGCTGTCAGCAATGAAGTCCCAAGAATAATGGAACTAATCGTCTCTTCATTGGCCGTGCCTGTGCCTTTGTAGTAGTAAGCCATTACATCCAGGGCGTGTCGCGCAACGAAGGCATCAAGAGCCACCGAGGTGCGCGCGGCACGGCGCAATTCCTCAGGCGGACAATCCGGCTGCACATCGAAGGCGTCATGGAACTCATTGACGCGCCGAGCAACATCGGCTTCCTTGACATCAGAGCACAGCGCGCTCAGCTCATCTACCTCTAGAATTTCGACGTGCGTGCCGAAGACGATCGAAACCAGGGTTACATCGGTCATGATGTCCAGCATGCCGCTGTAATAATGACCCAACAGCCCAAGCCTGGCCGATGCTAGCGTTGAGCGGATTCGTGCTGCCGTCAGCCATTCTTCGATCTCCTGCCAGGTTGAAGCCTCATTAAGAACGCCTGTCACCTGATGAAAGGGAATCCGTGCTCTCATCAGTACATTGGCAATTTCCGGAACCGGGCAGACGGAGCAGTATGCGAGCCAGTGGCCGGTCATGGCGGTTCTATCCTGAAGTTGGTTAAATGCCTGGTAGTCGATAGACGCTTCGGGCTGCATATTCAAAATGATCACAGGCACACCTGCGCGCTGCACCAACGGCAAAACGGTGTTCGAGAGGGCATAGGTTGTAACATACAAAAAAAGTATGTCTATGTCCTCGCGCCGGCATTTATGTCCAGCTTCACGTGAGCGTGCCGGCGTATCCACCAAGCCAAGGTTGACTATCTCAACGCCGGGCCCCACGAGTCGCGCAGCAACCTGTTCTACATAACCTTCCAATCGGGACTTAAGCCCCGCAAACTGGCTCCAGTATGCATCAAGCCCGATGCCGCAGAGTCCTACCCGAAGCTGCTTTTTACAGTCCATCGATATTCTTTTCCCTAACGCACTACAGAATAACCGAGAATCCGCAACTCAATGCAGTTAATAATTCCTTCAGTGCTATTCTCCTGTATCTTGCACTGCGCGCGGATTGTGCGACCGGCAAACAAACACAGCGCTTACCTGAGATGCTCTACACTACCGATTTGCACGGTCACCGGCTCAAGGAGGCCAGACGGCAACAGCGGAGAATCTTTTTTGTATGCGCGAACATTTGTATGGGTGTAGCGCACAGTTGCCGATGGCTGCAAGTCTCCGATAATGCGGTTGGGCCAAAGATTGGTGACTTGAATCTCCAGCGTGTTGTCTCCCCGATGAAGTTGGGGATCGATGCGCGCGACGAATGGAGCCCTCCATAAAGTCTGTACAGGAATGCCATTGACAGCTACGGAAGCAATCTCACGCACTTGTCCCAAATTCAACCATAGCTGCCGTTGAGGCGTGAGAAGTTGGCTGGGAATGTGAAGAACTGCCTTATAGGTGCCCGTGCCGGAGAAGTATTTAACCCCTGCATCCTGTGACTGTGTCCAGGATTCAAACCGCGTCACAGGTATTGAAGACGGCGCGCCCCATCCGTCCGGAAAAGAGAGCGTCCATGGCCCAAAGATCTGCGCTGTCGAAACGTCCGTCTGGACTATGAAGGTTCGGCGGCGGCCGTTCGAGTACGTTGCGGCGTAGGTTCCCGGTTCAGAGGCAACAAGAGCAGAGTCGCCGCTCGCATAAACCCCAACACCCTGGCGCACTGAGGGATAGATTTCTCTTCCTTCGCGTTGCAGGCTGACCAGATGCGAAGCCAGGTTGTGCTCAAAGACAATAAAGACCGATCCTGCAGCGGAAAATGTAAGAGGAATCTCCGTTCGGCAATCCTTCGTTTCCTTGTACACCAGCGCAGGGACTGTGGCGCCCGTATCCGGCATCCAGAGTTCGGGGGCGCGGCCATGCCCCCTGAATGATACAGTTGCCTCCACGACTCTTGCTTGCGTATTCCGGACGAAGTAAATATCCGCGCTGGCAGTCCGCCGATGGACATAGTCGAGGACTTCCCCGCCTTCACTGCTTGCATGGTCGCCGTTTAACGTGTAAGAGAAGTCAGGCTCGGCGCCCATTTGTGTAAGGGCGCTTCTGGCGTTGGCCGTGCAGTAGATACGCCCCTGTCCGTAGCGAACTTCACTCTTGCCGATACTTTCACAACTCCCCCACATTTCGTTGACTGTCTGCGTGTACTCCGCCTTTTTTTGTGGAGGGAGCAAACCGAGCGGACCAGCCGGCTTGAGACCGATGACGATTCCGCCCTGATGCACAAAACGCTTGACCCACATCAGTGTCGGATAAGAAAGAGTGTGCGAATCAGGGAGAGCCAAGGCGCGGTAATGGAGACCCTCTGGCGTGTGAAGGTCTGAAGCGGAGAATTGCATGCGGTGCAGCAGGGCATCTTCATTGGTCACGTCGTAGTCGAAACCGGGCAGCACATGGGCCGGATCGTCCATTTTGTTGCGCACCAAGCCCGGCACCTGATCCCCATAGAAATACAGAAGATCGGAGACGGAACTTCCTTGTTGCATTAGATACTGCGCGCGGTTGAAAGCCAGCAAGAGAGGCGCGGCCTGGCGCCACCAGGTAACATTCGGATTCAAATGCGTACCGGCGAAATACTCCTGGCCTGGCAACTTGTACTCTGCGGGCGATGACGTGAACTCATGCCAGATGAGGCGATTCAGTCCCTCCGTAAGAGCATGATCGAATGTGGGCTGCAGATTGGCGCCTGGTGACTCAGACCATGCAGCCAAATTCATGCTGGTAAAACCTTCGGCTGCTACGAGGGGTTTGCCATAGATGTGGGCGGCACTGGAAGCTTCCTTGACGAAAAACCGTTCTGTGTCCGTTACCCGGTGCCAATTGGATTCAACCCAGAACTCGGTCTGCGGATAGGATGAACTGCGGAAATTCTCCAGCGCATCGATGGGCGCACCATGTGGACCACCGGCTTCCGGATGCGTCCCCAGTCCGCGCTTCTTCGCGTGATCGGCAAAGCGATCATAGTAATTCTCGGCAATCAGGTCGGCAACGGTGCGGCGAAGATCGAACAAAAATCGGTTGCTGGTATCATGGCTGGTCAGAATGCGCCCGGCAACAATCGGTAAATACGGAACCGGATCATATCCTCGCCTGCGCAGGAACTCCTCGCGGAATCCGGCTGTCCAGTTTGTTCCACCGGCCTCCCAACTGTCAGTTACGAGATAGCGCAGGCTGGTGCCGATGTACGGTTTGGCAGCATCGAGCAGCGGTTCGATAGCCTGTTTCCAGTAGTGATCGAAGGCCTGTGGACTCATCGCATCCATCTCCAGCCCGAGCGTGGCCCCCGTGTAGTCGGTCAGACTCATGGGAGAGTCGGTGTAGCCAATTCGTAATACTTCCCATGTGCCGGATGGAAACGTCCACTGTAGTGTGCCGTCCGCTCTCATGTGGGAGCTTAAATCAACCACCTCATTTACACCGGCATCTTCCTCTCCTGGAACAGAGGGCGTATTGCGCAACCCTTGACTGATCGGTTCCATCGAGATACCTGTTTCTTTCGACGCAGTTTTGAATGGCAAATCTTCGATGGCTGTGCGGCCGCTCCCCGGTGCGCCTGGCAGCGGGGCTCCGTGCCGCAGAGGATAGGCAAGGATCGCAATGGGGCGATAGAATCCATTCGCTTCCGGCGGAGGAGCAAGTTGTACCGTCCTGTCGCCACCGCCTTCTACTACACGTTGCGAAAAGGCAAGCAGCTTCATTGCATCTTCTGGCTTGACGGTGGGCCCGCCGATAATTCCTACATCCATACGACTGGTGACGTTGAGGCTGATTTCCAGTCCGAGTTTTTGCGCTACTTGGAGAGCGTGCACATAGAGCGCGATCCACTGGGGACTGCCGATTGCAGGACCCATAGGCACTCCATCATTTCTTTGTTGACCCGAGCCGGCATCAACCAGAATCGCTCCCGCGTACCCATGCTCCTTCATCGCTTTCAGGTCACGCGTGATGGTCTCAGTTGTAGTGTTGCCGTTGAGCCACCACCAGTAGCAGCGCAGTTTCGCGGCTGCGCGCGGCTGCTTGAAGCCTGCTCGCAACGCATCCGTCGGCTGCTTGTTAGCCTGCCCGAACACGGCACAGGCCATCAAGCTCGCGAGCGCAACTAGAGCCGCACGTCCTTTCAATCCTGACGCGACACAGGTATTCACGTTGATCCTCTGATTCGTTGCGGCTTTGATACCGCCTTGAGATCCGGTGACACAAATCTCCTGTGCCACTTAAAAGTGGACTCCCGAAAGACTTTCGGTCTCTCGGAAGTCCAGAGTCGGAGGCTTCAAATTAGAAGTTGACGCGCGCCGTCAACTGCGTCAGACGCGCGTCGTTCGCCTGACTCAGCGGCGTTGACACGCCGCCATAGCCGCTGCCAGTTGGATTTGTGTTCGGACCGCCGAAGTTCGGCGTGTTCAGGACATTGAAGAACTCGCCGCGGATTTCAAAGTTGGTGGTCCCGCGAATCTTGAAGGTCTTGAAGAGTGACGCATCCGCCAACGGGTGAACGATTTGACGAATGTTCATGAACGGCCCAAGTGTGTTGAGCGTGAACAGCGGCATCTGCTGGAAGGCCGGCGTGGTGTTGGCGCCGGTGCAGGTACTTGCGTTCGCCCAGGATCCGGTGGTGGCTCCAGTCGGATCTTTGGTCCAAGCAAGATAGCACGGGTTGAACATCGTGGCATAGTTACGGCTTGCCGGTGTCGGCTGAATTAGCTGCTTATAGGTGTAGCCAGGGTTTCCAGCGCCTGGAGCATTCGCATTGCCTGCCGTGTTACCCGGATTGCCTGGATTTGAGCTGCCCGGATTCTGGATAAGAGGAGCATTACTGGCACGCAGAACTCCTTGCAGCTTCCATCCGCCTAGAAATTCACGAACGGCGTACGGTTTAGCTGCAAAATCCGGGAAGTGATAAGTTCCCCACATATTGGAAAGAAGATTGGGCTGTGGGTCCTGATAACGGAAAGGAGCCGTATCCTGAGGATTCAGGAATACATTCTTATCCATGATCTTTTCCCAGGTGAAGTTGCCCTGAATCTCAAAATGATGAGACAGCCGCTTGTTCACCGAAACCTGGAGCGAGTTGTACAAGACACTCCCGGCGGGGATGAAGTTATCGGTAACACCTGTGAATTCAGGGAAAGTCCCATCCAGCCAGAACTGAGGGATTGTTGACGCGGCCAGAGACGATCCGGCCATTTGCGGCAGACTGGTAAACGGACTCGCAACCTTGTTTTGGAGGGCAGTGATTTGATTGCCAGTCAGTGGCGCAGCGACAGTGCCCATATACGAAGCCGGCAGAAAGTCTATGGGCTTGTTGATGGGAAATTGAAAGACCTTGTTTCCCACGTAGCTGATTTGCGCCACAGTTTGGCCCGGCAACTGATATTGAATGCCGATAGACCACTGTAACTGCTTCGGCTGCACGGCGGTCGGTTCGGTGTAGCTGAAACTCTGGCCAAGTGCTGTCGCCAGTCCGAGAGAGCTACCCGTCGGCAGATTCACTCCTTGAGGTAGCCCGGGGAGGGCTGGGAACGGGTTGCTAAGACTGTTTTGCGGCACAAAGGTGCCTGACCCTGAAACATAACTGGTTGACGCGCTGAATCCCTGCGCCTGCGGTTGATCTTGCGTGTTGAAGTAAAGCAGTCCCATGCCGCCGCGTGCCACGAGCTTCGGCGTGATCTGATATGCCGCGCCAAATCGCGGCTGCAGGTGACCGAATTCTTTCGGCGCCACATAGCGGCTCGGTGTGGCGGAGCTGTTGGCGTAGGTCAGGCCGCCATAAAGCGGCAGGCCGGCTACAGAAGCCTGCAGCGGGTTGGAGCAGGTTGTGCAGAAGCCGGAGACCATCCGGTTGTAACGCTCCGTGAAGGGCGACTCGTAATCCCAGCGCAGGCCGACATTGACAGTCAGCTTGGAGCTGGCGCGCCAGTCGTCCTGGACAAAGAGCGCCATGTACTGCTGCGAAAGAGCGTAAGCGATGTTATTGGCATACGACCCGCTGGTCGGGTAGCCCAGCAGCAGTGCAGCCATGTCATCTCCAGCTGTGGTGCAGCCGTATCCTGTGCCTGTACAGGAGTTGCCCGAAGTGGTCGCCTGCGTAAATGTGCGGTCAAATGCGAACGTCCCGAGGCCGCTCATCGGATTCTGCACGTTATACCGGCTCAGATTGCCTTCGAAGCCCACGCGCAGAGAATGACTCTTGAGCGTCTTGGCGAGCAGAACAGAGACTGCACTGAGCGCATCCGCGCTGACCTGTCCGGCACTGCCATTCTGCAAACTCGCATAGCTGTCCCCGAACGACGCGCCGGGGAATGATTGATACGGAAGACCAGCTCCGGAAATGTTGAGGGACGCAAGATTGAACACCGCTCCCGGATATACCAGGCCGAAAGGGTGAAAGATGGTCCCGAAACGCGCATTCAACACCGTGGTCGGATTGAAGACGTAGCTGTCTTCTACGCTGCCGCCCTCGTTATTGCGATAGACGGTGTAAGAACAGCAGGTTCCCCCAGGTCCTTCCGCGTGCGGAAATCCCTCGTTCGGGTAAAGCTGATGCAAAACGTCTTTAAAGAACTTGGCGTCAAAATGGTGTTTTTCGGAGAACTGCTGATCGACGCGCACCACAAAGCCGTAGTATTTGTTCGGCGCCGAAGTGTCAGTTGAAATGTAGTTTCCGGTGCTGGTCAGGGTGGTATTCGGTGCCGGATAGTAGCCCATCAGCGCCGCGCCCGCCGTGTTGATACCGGTAACGGTCGGTGCGGACCCGCCAGTTACGGCAATGATGTTATAAGGGTACGGGTTGCGCTGACCGGCGGTTGTCATCCCCAGCGTGTTGGGATCGAAAATCTGTATGCCGCTCGTGCAAAGGCCGCTCGAATTGAAAGTTGAGCAGAGGTTGCCGAAGTCGCCGGCCAAATTGCCTCCATCAGTGGCGCCGGTTTTTTGATTGACGCCGCTAACGGTTGGCATCTTCCCGCTATATGTCACTGGCGCGTGCAACTGAGTGTATTCGTACGCCACCGTGAAGAACGTCTTGTCGCGTCCGTTGTAGACGTGCGGAATGCGGATCGGACCATCGAAGACAGCGCCCGGCTGTGTCCACTGATCATTTACACGGGGCTTGCCTGCACCGGCGTTTTGATAGGAATTCGCATCCATGTAGGTGTTGCGAAAGACATAGTACGCGGCGCCGCGATACGTATTTGAGCCGGTCTTGAGCACCGTGTTCGTCACCACGCCGTCTCCATGTCCATACTCGGCGTCGAACAGACCCGTCTGGGTCTTCACCTCCTGCACTGCTTCTATCGAGGGAGAAAAGCCCAGGTAACTCGCGCCGGAGAAGCGCTCTGAAGGATCGTCGGGCACGCCGTCCAGCGTCAGGCGGTTATGGCCGCTGCTGCCGTTCGAGTCGATCTGCACGGACACCCCGCTCCACGCGTTGGTAAACGTACTTGCCTTGCCCTGGATATAGCCGCCCGATCCGGCCGAAAAGATGCCCGCCGCCAGCGTCTCAAACACAAACGGGTTGCGGCCGATATTCGGCGTTTCGAGCACTTCCTCGGTCAGCATCGTCGTCGCCAGGTTGGCCGAAGTAGTATCCAGCAGTGCGGTGTCAGCGTTGACGGTAATCTCAGTGTTGGCGCCGGCCGCTTTCAATGAGAAATCTGCCCGCGCTGTCGCGCTCGCGGTCAGCACAACACCGGTGAGCGTTTGGCCGCCAAAGCTCTTGGCTTGAACCGTCACCGTATAGGTGTCGGGGGTTAGGAAGGGGATGGTGTAATCGCCCGATTCGTTGGTGACAGCCTTGGTCACAAAGTTTGTCAATGCTGCCTTGGCGGTCACGCTTGCGCCAACGATTTTCGCGCCGGTTGAATCCGACACACTGCCGCTCAATGTGCCCAGGTACTGCTGAGCCTGTATCGATGACGTGGCCAACAAGCCTGTCACCACAAATGCCATCAGGAAAAAGCAGAATTTCATCGCTGCCCTTTTTCCGGTTGACACCATGTCATTTGTATTCTTGAATCGCATTTTGCCTCCTGAAAGTGTCCTGGCGCTTGCCTTGTCGCGCATGACCGAGGTTTGGGGTTTTACTTTGGCCAGTTGTTGATGGTTCTTTCGCTGGCAACACTAGACATTCAGTGCTCGGAAAGATTCCGATCTGACGGATAAGTGCTGGTCCAATTGCGCAAACTTCCCACTGCACATATCGGATTGTCGAAATGGGATGAAGCGCCAGCAAGTTAATTTACCGGAAAGTAACCTGTAAATTAACCGTAAGAACACCCTTAAGCCCCTGCATTACAGTCATATGCGGCGTTCTTTTCCGCGGGCGGCTAAACTGCGGACGCCTCTCCAGGGGCCTGTTTTCAAGAGACCTGAACTTCTGCCTTGCATGAGCGGGAGTGCCCACGCTAGACTTGCAAGCATCTGTTGGGCAAGCAGATATCACTCATGGCTACCACTTTGCATCATCCGGGGCACGAGGCCCTCGGGGATCAGCCGAGCGTTGAAGAGCGGCGCGCGTTAATCGAGCGCGTGGCCGCCAGCGAGCAATTTACCCGCGCCGCTCGACTCCGTGATTTTCTGCTTTACGTCGGAAAGCATTCTCTCAAAGACGGTAGCCCGGAGATCCATGAGCAGGAGATCGGCGCCAAGGTTTTTGGCAGGCCTGAGACGTATGACACAAGCCAGGACAATATCGTCCGCGTCAATGCCACCGAACTGAGAAAGCGAATCGAGTTGTACTTTGCAACAGAGGGCGTGCATGAGCCGCTGATCCTCGAAATCCCCCGTGGCGGCTACAAGCCCATCTTTCACTGGCGACTCCCGGAGGTCGAGAGCCATCGAGCGTCAGCGATCGAAGAAATTCTGCCGGTCACTGCCGCTCGCCGTAGCGCGGAAGACCTGGTTCAGCGTCTCCCCCGCCTTAATTCGCATATTCTGTGGGCTGCCGTGTGCCTGCTGCTTGCCATTACCTGCGCGGTTCTCTTTGAGCAGAATCGCGCGATGCAAAAGACGCTCCACCCCTGGGAAGACAAACCTGCGGTAGCGGCATTCTGGGGAGATTTTCTCAGTAACAATCAACAAACGGATATCGTTTTGCCGGATGACTCAGCCAGTGTCATTGAAAACATCACCCACCATCGCATTACACTGGGGGACTATCTGAGCCGCAGCTTTCTCCAGCAGATTCAATCCTCTGATTTCAGCGCAGACCGGAAAGCGGATTTGGACGAGGTCTTCAATCACAACCTGATCACATTCGGCGGGGTTCTAGCCGCGCAGCGGATTATTGCTCTCGACCCCTTCTCCCTGTCGCTTCACCTCACAGCTTCGCGCTTCTATGAGGCTGATTTACTGAAGCGCGATAACGCGATTCTGATCGGCGGAAAGAAGGCCAATCCCTGGGTTTTCCTCTTCGACGACCAACTGAACTTCAATCTGGATACCGCCGGGGCGGGTATGTTCGTTGTCAACAACCATCCCCAAGCTGGCGAGCAAGCCGTATACACCGAATTCTCCTCGCAGAAGGGACCGGTTGGATACAGCGTTGTTGCCTACCTCCCCAATCCGAGCCGAACCGGCAACACAATCATCGTCGCGGGTACGGACTCAGATGCATCCAGCGCAGCGGCCGAGTTTCTTACATCGGAAGAGCAGTTGCAGAAGTTTCGCAACATCATTCATGCAGATCGTTTCCCATACTTTGAGGTGCTTCTCAAAACCTCAGAGGTTCGCGGAACTTCATTCAATGCTGAAATCGTAGCTTATAGAACCTATCCTGGGCTTCGGTAGTTTGTCGGCTGTTCGCCCAAATAGTGATCCGTTGTCGAATCAGGCAGATCCATTGTGCATTCACTTTGACCTGTGTTTGTATAACATGGTCTCATTTCGTTCGCGTTGGCGCATTGTCTGTTCCGGCTAAATAATTCTTTCGCTTTCGCCGTGACCTGTTTCCGATTACTTAACGCTTAGGCAGTGGCTCGAAGTATTGATACAAAACTGGCTCAGCCGCAGCTTACGATGGCTAAGCTAGCCACCATACGGGGTATATGGACTGATATTTGTCCCCACATTCGCACTTGTCGCGCGCATAGATTCTCAGTTAATGCAATACCGCCAATTCACTTGTTGAGTACTGATCGGTACCGATAAGTCTTAGTGCAAGTCAGCTTATCGGAAGCGTTTGCCGGGCAACCCAGAGCCTACCCTGAGCCTGCCGAAGCGTCCAGTAACTTGACCTAGGTCATGACTAGGTCAACTCCCCGAAATTTTCTGCAAATAATCCACCTTAACCAATACATAAAAAACAAGATAGTCCATTTTAGGCGAACACGTGGCGAAAACGCGGCGTAAACTGCCCTCATAGCAGAAATACATGTCCTTATAAGCGCACGCTATTGCCCAAAAAATCGCAATTTTACATGTCCTTCGAAGCGCGCTCCGCGTCGTTTCTTGCCCCTCCTTCCCATCCCGATTCCCGCAATCCGGCATCAAAATTACCCCTTCCCCGCCAACTTCGCTTATGCTGTTAAGAATCCTTCTTGCGAAGGCAAGCCACCAACAACCTTATGAATCCAGTCGCTTTGGCGGTTGACGATCTTCGGGAGCTGTATCTGCGGGAGATGGCGCTCGTCCGCCAGACCTGCGAACGCACCGGAGACGGCGCCGCCGCCATTCGACGACGCGCCTCCGTGGTGGACCGCATTCTGATCGAGATGTGGCGACGCGTCTTCGCAGGCCAGCCGCCCGCCAACGCCTCTCTGCTCGCCCTCGGCGGATACGGCCGCAAGGACCTCTTCCCCTACTCCGACATCGACGTGCTGTTTGTCTTTGCTGATGAAAAGTCCGAAGCGCACTCCAAAGACGCCGTCCGCGCCATCGTTCAGGGAATGTGGGAGATAGGCCTCCGCGCCAGCCCATGCTACCGCACTCTCAAGGAAGCCGGACGCTTCGACCCCGGCAACCTCGAGTTCACTCTGGCAACCCTCGATCGCCGCTTCCTGGCCGGACATTTCCCCCTCTACAAGCAGCTCCATCAGACCGTCCTGCCTGACCTGTTTCTGGGCGAGTGGCACGCCATCACCCAGAAGCTCGGAGAAGTGGCCCGCGCCCGCCACGCCAAATTCGGAAACACCATCTTCCACCTCGAACCCAACCTAAAGGACTGTCCCGGCGGTCTGCGCGACTACAACCTCGCCGTCTGGTTCGCCCTCCTCTTCCACCTCAAAGAGACCAAGGAGTGGCCCCGCCAGCTCGGCAGTGTCTTCCAGAGCGCTCGCGGCGACGCCGAGGCCGCCTTCGACTTCCTCGCCGCCGTCCGATGTTTTCTCCACTTCCGCCATGGCCGCGACGACAACACCCTCGACTGGCAGTCCCAGGACGAAGCCGCCGCCAACTCCATCGGCCTGGAAACACGCGGCACTGCCGACCCCGCCTATTGGATGCGCACCTACTATCGACACGCCCGCGTCATCTATCGCCGCGCTGCCTTGCTCATGGAAAATGTGCCCGCCCCGGTCAGCTTTTATCGCCAATTCCGCCGCCGCCGAGCCGCCATTCCAGGCTCCGACTTCTTCCTCGATCAGGGCCGAATCGACATCGCTCCCGGCGCGCGTTTCAACGACACCGGAGCCATCCTGCGCATCTTTGCCCTCATGGCCACTCACGGCTACGCGCTTTCGCAAGCCGCTGAAGACCGCATCTCCGACGCCCTGGCCGCGCTCGCCATCCACATCCCCGAAGGCCCTTACCTCTGGAACGCCCTCCGCGCGGTCCTTCTCGGGCCGCACGCCGCTCATGCTCTGCGCACCATGCACGCCCTCGGCGTTTTGGAGATGCTTATCCCCGAGTTCCACGGCATCGATGCACTGGTCATTCGCGACAGCTATCACCGCTACACTGTCGACGAGCACACCTTCCTCGTCATCGACAACGTCCACTCGCTCCGCCAGCCCGCCCTCGAATTCGAACAGCGCATCGCCCAGCTACTGCCGGAAATCGACCGCCTCGACCTTTTTCTCCTCGCTCTCCTGCTCCACGACATCGGCAAGGCCCGCCGCACCGGCGAACACATCGCCGCCAGCATCGAACTGGCAGATGCCCTCCTCGCCCGCATGGAATTCGACGCCGAAGAACGAGAGACCGTACTCCAACTCATTCGCCTTCACATCGAAATGTCCAACGCCCTCCGCCGCGACATCTTCGACCTGGAAAACGTCCGCTCCTTCGCCGAAAAAATCGGCAGCCCCCAGATGCTCAAAATGCTCACCCTGCTGACCTTTGCCGACATCAAGGCCGTCAGCCCCGAGGCCCTTACTCCCTGGAAGGCCGAGAACCTCTGGCAGCTCTATATCTCCACCGCCAACTGCATGGACCGCTCCGTCGACGAAGTTCGCTATCACGCCAACCTTGATCCCACCCTGCTCAACCGCATTCACTCCATGGTCCCCGCCGCCCAGCTTGAAGAACTTCAGCAGTTCCTTGAAGGCCTCCCGCGGCGCTACCTGCAAACCCGCCTGCCTGAGCAGATCCGCGATCACTTCCTGTTAGCCGCAAGCCTCGGTGACGATCCTGTCCAGCTCGACCTGCGTCCTCATCGCCAGCTCTTCGATCTCACCGTCATCACCCGCGACCGCGCCCGTCTTTTTGCCGACGTAGCTGGCGCCCTCGCCGCCTGGGGCATGAACATCGTCAAGGCCGGAGCCTTCTCCAACGACGCCGGCGTCATTGTCGACAACTTTCTGTTTAGCGACGTCTTCCGCACCGTCGAGCTGAACCCCACTGAGCGCGAACGCTTCCTCGCCTATCTCCACGACGTCGTCGCCGGCAAGCTCGCCGTCGAGCCTATGCTCGAATCCCGCCGCCACCTGAACCACCCCGCGCATCTCAAAACCGAGGTTGCCACCCGCTTGGAGTTCGATTCAGATTCCTCTACACACTCCACCATCCTGCAAGTCGTGGCCCAGGATCTACCCGGCCTCCTCCGTCAGATAGCCCTCACTCTCAGCACCCACCAGTGCGACATCAAGGTTGCCCTCATCGACACCGAAGGCGAAACCGCCATCGATGTCTTCTATCTCACCAGCCAATCCGCCAAACTGTCCCCCGAAGCACAGGTAATCCTCGCCAAAGACCTCACCGCCGCCATCGCCTCCATGCGCAACTCTGCCGTATAGCTCAATCCGCATTAGTAAATTGTCATCTTGAGCGAAGTCGAAAGACCTGCTTTTGCCTCAGTTTTTGCTTGTCATCCTGAGTGAAGTCGAAGGATCTTCTTTTGCTTCTGCTTTTGCTTGTCATCCTGAGCGAACGGGGCCCCAGGCGTACTCTTCAGCCTGGGGGTGGTGAGTCGAAGGATCTGCTTATATTTTTCCTTGTCATCCTGAGCGAAGTCGAAGAACCTGCTTCTGCCTTTCATTGCTTTGAAAGAACGCGGTTCTAACCGCGCGATCCAAGCTTCTGATAGGCCCTGATTTGTCAACTAAGAATGAACTTCGCCCTCACGGCTCCACGTGCAGCGGCTTCTCCTTCGCCGTCGGCATCGGCTGTTTCAGAATCTTCGCCACCGTCGGCGCAATCTGCCGCATATCCACCACCCCAAGATTGCGATGATGCGCGATTCCCGCCCCCGCGGCAAAAAACGACGCGCGCATCTCCGGGTACTCTGGCGAGAATCCATGCGAGCCCCTCACCGTCGGAATCACCGTCACTAGATCTCCGCTGGTAGCCGCGCCCACATAATAACCCGGCTTCAGCACCACCAGAAACGTCGCATCCGGAAACGTCCCGCGCGCCTTCATCTCCACGCGATCCAGAACCTGTGCAATGCCGTTCGCCGGGTCCGCCGTCAGTTTGTCCAGCATCGCCTTTACCTGTTGTTCGGTCGCCTTGTCATTCGCGTCCTTCAGCATGATCGCCGCCATGCCGCCCGCGCCCCACGGCTCCGCCTTCCATGCCGTAATCGTCAAAGCTTTTGTCGTCGGATTGATTGTCGCCTGCACCAGTCCCGCTTGCAAAAACGGAATATACAAATTCACCAGGTGCGTAATGGTCATGAATCCGTGGTCAGAGACCAGCACCACCACAGCCGTTGGATCGGCCGCAACCGCCGCCTTCGTCAGCCGCGCCACCATCCCATCCAGCGCCTCCAGGTCCGCGCATGCTTCCGTGCTGAACGGGCCGTGCCCGTGCTGCGCGTCGTCCAGCGAGCTCAGGTGCAGCGTCATGAACCCCGGCTTCAGCCGCCGCAGAATCTCAATCGTGTAGCGCGTCTTGATCTCGTCGCCGCCGATCGTGGTTTCGTTGCCCATCATGTACTCGCCCGCCTTAGGCTCCAGGTCCTTCAGCAGCGTCGCCGGCTTTGAGATCGCCGCAATCAGCAGCCGGTCCTCCGGATTCACCGTGCCCGATCCGCCCGAGGGATCCGCGCTCCGCCAAAATTCCGGAATCAGCCAATCCACATCCGTCGCACCGGCGCTCACCGGCCAGCCCACGCTCGCCGTGCGCAACCCGCCCTGCCGCGCCACCTTCCAAAGTGTCGGAACCTGAATCAGCGGCGCATACCAGTGCCAAGCGCCCGAATAGTGCTGCAACGGGTCGAATTCGATATTGTTATAAATCCCATGCTCTGCCGGCCAAACGCCGGTAATCAGCGTGGTGTGGCTCGGATACGTCACCGTCGGCCAAATCCCCACCACTCCCTCGGCATACGTTCCGTCGCGCAGCAACGTGCGCAGATACGGTATCTTCATCCCGTGCGCGTCGGCCTGCGTAATATATTCAGGTTTCAGCCCATCAATGGAAATCATCAGCACCGGCGCCGCGTGACCCAGTTGGATCAGCGCGGTCGCCAGCGTAATAACCGTTATCAATTGCATAAAGAAACGCCGAGAAATTCTATTCATTAGAATGCTCCTGTGAAATGCGAATCTGTCCACAACAAGTCTATAGCGTCCGGCCTACGGGTGCCCCACCTTCGGCGCGTTCTTGTTTTTGCGCCTAGGGTGGGATATTTACTACACTTTATGCTTGTCATCCTGAGCGAAGTCGAAGGACCTGCATTTGCTTTTCGTCGCTTTGAAATAATGCGTCTTCTGCTACGCAGCCCTCATGTCAGCCGGGCAAAGCGGCGTGACGATTCTGGAAAATCAACTCCTGTGACAAACCACGCCACCGCGCCGCATCCAACTGCAATCAGAATCGAGCTTACGCTCCAGATAAAACTCCACTGCATCATCGGGCCATTCACGCATGTCAGCACGGCGCCTCCAACAACGGTCAAAAATGCGATCCACTGGTAGAGGCGTAGCCTGAAAATGACCCGAGTCTGAGGTTCGCCTCGATATGCCTCCTCAACAAAGCGCCCTGCGCCCGAGAGTATAAGATATGCACCGCAAATCAATGTCGTGGAAGAATGTAGCTCGAGCAGGCGCAGAAGCGCCGCTCCCACAACCACGTTCCACAGTATGGAATAGACTTGCGTTGCATGCACCGGCGCCCCGGCAAGATTCGCCAGGCGGCAGACGCGCGTGCGCGGATGCGTGTAGTAAATCCCCGGCACAGTCTCTGCCATGCGCCCGTGACAGCAACCCTGAACCAGGCAGCGCAGCCTGCCGATGCCCTGCAGCCATGGTGTAGCAACGCACATCGCCGCAAACGCCACCCACAAATGCACAGGCATCCAAAGCGCGCATAAGCCTCCAACTGTGGCTCCTATCGCGCCTCCATAAAATCCCAGCGGGCGCAACAGCGCGGGTGAACCTTCAACCCACTGCGCCCAAAGTGCTGCCCCGATGATGGCGCAGATGAAGATGCTTACCATCAACAGTTCGAGCCCCGGACCGAGCTGCGCGTTAATCAGGCCGATATAGACAAGAGCTGCGGCAGCGGCGTACCCGCCATGGTTGATGATTCTCACCGGCCCAATCCGCCACTCCTTCCACGAGTTCGCAATCCAATCCGCAACGCGCAGAATTGCCAGCCAGATACTCTCCATGCGAATCACCAGCACAAACGCAACAGCCCCAGCCAGCACATCAACAATCGAATGCATTCCCGTCGTCACGCAGCTCGCAGCCACCAGCACAGCCCACATCCACCAGAAGATCTTCCTCCATCGCCCTCCCTCAGC
Organism: Occallatibacter sp.; assembly: GCA_050013195.1. Lineage (GTDB taxonomy): Bacteria > Acidobacteriota > Terriglobia > Terriglobales > Acidobacteriaceae > Telmatobacter. The sequence goes on along the minus strand of JBEKFS010000003.1, from coordinate 6,099 downwards.
CAGCGCGGATGCGGCGATCAGCGCCCAGACAACATGAAACGAGGGAAAGGCTTCGATCCCCGAATAAGGCGTTCTCTCCCATAACAACAAATGGCCAATAAAAGATGTCGGAGTAAATGGGCGCGGCGGAACAAAGATCGGCAGCAGCAGATAGAGCGGAAAGATAAGCGCCATTGCAATCAGGCCGTGCTGCGCAAAGCGCCGCAATGCGCGTCCCGAAACGGCGAGTAGTGGTGTCAATATCACGACGACGTAGGTGCTGGCGTAAAAAAACTCCGTCTGCTCCATCACCGGCAGGCGGCTCTCGAATGGCATGTATGTTGCCACGGCGCCGGCTTCCCTGCCCATGCGCCACAGCAACTCATACAACGCCAGCCATGGCAGCAGAACAACAAGATAAACGCGAAAGCGTTCCAGCAGCGACGGAGCCTCAGGCCCACCCAATGGCAGCCACAAAGAAAAGCTCCGCGTTCCAAAGCGCTGCCGCAAATCAGGCACTTCATATCCCAGCACCAGCGCCGCACAGGCCAAAGCAACAGCAGGAGTGACAAGCCACAATCCGCTGGCCGAGCCAAAGAAAATCGCGACACCCGCGCAGACAATCACGAACCCGCCATAGATCGGATGCGGAACGAGGCCGTAGATTCCGTTCTCCACAAAACGCGGCGGTGGAAATGCATTCATCGGCAAGCCGCCGCCGTAGCGCCATAGCGAAGCCATCGCCGCCAGCATAACGGCCACGCCCAAAGCTGTCAGCATCGCGCCCTGTGCCGGTGAATGCAATGCCGCCAGGTGCACCGCGTCTCGCGCGCCATCAGCCCACAACACCAGCGCCAGCGGCAGCACGACGGCAAACAATGTTCCGTACAACACCTTGGAAAGATGAGAGCGAATCATAACTTCCAATGAACCACCTCGTGAATCACCCAGCCATGGCTGCTTCCATCCTGCGCCTTCCAAACTCCACGGCTTCTCCACTTCTGCTCTTCAATGTTGCGCAAACTGCGAGGCAGCAGCTTTCCCAGCGCAGGAGCTCCGGGTAAAACCGTCGCCCCCAGTCGTCCGGCGCGTAGTGGGAAACTCTCCTCCATGCGCAGCGTTGCGCCGGATATTGCAACTTCAGAGTCGGACACCGAAAGCGTTTCACATTCGCGGCCGTTGTGAATTGCAAAGCTCGTTGAATAATCGCCCTGCCAGTCAACCCACGCCAGCGATTCCTCCGCTGAAACAAATCGTCCCCAGCGCAGTTGACGCAACGGCAAGTGCCACGGCGGCAGCGTCACCTTCAGGCATTCCGCATAACCAAAGCCCGCATACTCGCGCTTTCCAACTTTTAAATTGACCAACGATCTTGGCTGAAGGCAATTCCACTCCACCGACCCCGATGCATTCTCATACACTGTGCGCTGAACCGGCGCCGCATCTGCCTTCCAACTTCCTGAGACATCCAGCCGGGGAAACTCGACATGAATCTGGTCGCCGTTCGAGGAAAGTTGAAAACCTGCCATCGAAGAATGGGATTCTACCAAGCCTTCATCCACTATCAGGACGCTGCTGTAAGTCAGATGCACACCGCGCCAATGCAAATCGGCGCAATAAAGAATTGCGGCATCGCCGCGCTCGGTGACGCAATCCATATACCACTTGACCATTGAAAACTTACTCGGCACGAACAGCCAGCTTTCTTTCCGCGTAGTGTCACAATGTCTGACGATATATCTGGATTGGCCGATTATATTCTCGTCTGCTGCCGCCGGGGTGGCTGTTCGCAGCCTCCTGTTCCCTGTTCCCTGTTTTTCCCTGCTCCCACAGTCACGAATTTCCCCGAAACTTCCACTTGACCAAATTGGCGGGTGGCTCAGGTCTCACCACAAAGGATGGGTTCCCCATCTCTGAATTTTCAGACATGGGAGAACACCTTGATCGGAGAAGAAAGCGAAAGGATGGCAAATCAGCAAGCTTCCCTCGCCCATATTTACGCATAGATTCCCAAAAACTCATCCATAATGACGCATAAAAATCTTTATATTTACGCATAACTACGCATATTCACTCTAAAATTCACACCCATATTTACGCATAAGCGTCCCTGCTCTGTCTCTTTTGACCCCCGATCTCTGCCCCCTTACTTCAGGTAGGCGCGCACCAGATCGATCAGATCTTCGGCTAGTTCAGGGGCAATCTGCTCCTTGGCGCCGTCGGCCAGGTGGAAGCGGATGTGGGTCTCCAGCACCTCGCCCATCAGTCCGTTGACGCCGCCGCGCACCGCGGCCAGCAGCATCAGTTGTCCGCCGCAGTCCTCATCGGCGGCCAGCGAGCGCTCCACGGCGTCCAGTTGGCCACGCAGTTTCTTTATTCTTTGCAATAACTTGACCTTTTCCCGATCATGGGTGGGCATGGCAGCTCTCCTTCACTTGACAATACCTACCCCCGGTATGGTATCTACGGAGTGGGGGTACGGTTACGTCTCCATTCTATCCCCAATCTTCAACGCGATGCGTTACGATTGGAGTACTTCCGAATGTTCCCCGCCCGTCTCGCATGTTCGACGCTCCTCTGCCCCCGGCACAGGCTCCTCTGCTGGCTGGCCGTCGCTGCGCTGCCGGCCATCACCATTTGCGCCCAGACTTCCGTTGCGTTGCCCACCGCGCCTCATCCTCAACTCGTTATATTGCAGCAACTTGCAGTGGAAGACTCAAACGTCCTCCTCTCCGAATCGCTCGCTCTCGAAGGGCAGCATGGCAGTGTTCCACACTCGCCTGGCGCGGCCACACCCCCTCCTCCCGCCACGCAGGAGGAGCCCATCGTTACCATGGCCCCATTCCATAGCAATGGCCGCTACTGGATCTCCGGACAGGCCAACATCATCTTCCAGGGCAACCTGCCCTTCCATTCCCCCTATGAAGGCGCCCACAGCTTCCTCAGCGGCACAGAGTATAAGACCTCCCTGCTGGGCACCCTGTACACCGCACTAAGACCAACGCATTCAATCCGTTACAACACCGACTTGATTCTGGACTTGGAGAGCTCCGGTGGGCGCGGTCTCAGCCAGGCGCTGGGCCTGGCCGGCTTTACCAACCTGGATGTGGTGCGCAATCCCACCCTCAGTACCCTGCCCTATATGGCTCGCTACGGAATTCATCAGGTCATCGGCCTGACCCAGGAAACCGCGGGCCAGGAACCAGGCTTTTTTGGCGTAGCCCCCAGCGTGCCGGTGCGCCGTGTCGAACTCCGCATTGGCAAAATGACCTTGCCGGATTTTTTTGACGTCAATAACCCCGGCTCTGACAGTCACTTGCAGTTCATGAACTGGACGGTGGACAACAACGGCGCATGGGATTACGCTGCCGACACGCGCGGCTATACGGTGGGCGGCATGGCCGAATACGACGACCGCAAGTGGAGCCTGCGCTACGGCCTCTTTGCCATGCCCACGGTGGCCAACGGCATCGACATGGACTGGGCCTTCAGCCGGGCGCACGCTCAAAACGGCGAGTTTGAGCTGCGGCACAGCTTTGTGGCTCAGCGCAAGGGCGCGCAGCGCGTCCTTTTCTTCGCCAACCGCGCCCACATGGGCACCTATCGCGAGGCGGTCAACGCTTTTCTCGCTGGAACCGACACAAAGCCTAACATTCTTCTTCATGAGCACTTTAGCGCGCTCAAATATGGTTTCGGCTACAACACCGAGCAGGAGTTGACGGAAAATCTGCGCGTCTTTGGCCGCTTCGGCTGGAACGAGGGTCAGCACGAGTCCTACGTCTATACCGAGGTAGATCAGACCGCCGAGGCTGGCGGCGATTACGCCGGGAACCGCTGGCATCGCCCGTCAGACAAGATCGGACTGGCGATGGTCTCCAACGCCATCAAGCGCGATCACCAGAATTATTTGCGGCTGGGCGGTTTAGGATTTTTGCTGGGCGACGGAAAGCTTAACTACAGCCGCGAAACCATTGTGGAGAGCTACTACAACTGGCATGCGTGGCGGGGGCTTTTCTACGCCGTCGATGTGCAGCACATCAACAATCCCGGCTACAACCGCGACCGAGGCCCGGTCTGGGTGGGGTCAGTGCGCGCGCATATAGATTTCTAATACAGCGAGCCGGTTACTTCACTGTCCCGACAGGCTGGGCTTGTGAATTTGGCTCGGAGGGCAGCGTGACAATTACCTCGTTGGGCTTGATGTAGCGCCGCGTGCCGCGCGCCACGACGGCGATGGCGTCCGGGTTGGACTTGAGCCGCGCGATACGCTCGTTCAGGAGGGCATTCTCCTTCTGCAGGTCGTCGATGTCCTTGTGCAATTGCCGGTCCTCGACGCGCTTCTGCTGCCAATCCAGCAAGCCGTTCTTGCCGTTGATTCCGTGCCACAGAATCAGCATCGCCAGCACCACAGCCACCACCGACGTAACCGGACGCCATACGCGCCGCACAAATTCACGCACACGCTTTGTCAGGGAGCGTGGAACTGTGCGCAGCCCGCTGCCTGAGGTATTCGTCCTGGCTTGCATTTTTTCTGCTTGCATGAAATCCATCCTGTTTCTACTGGAGTACGAAGTGTTTGGCCGCCACGCTGAGTGTCTCCACATCCTGCTCATTGCGCGCTTCCGTGTAGGCACGCACCACAGGTTCTGTTCCTGAGAGGCGGTAGCAGACCCAGGAGCCGTCTTCGAGAATCAGCTTCAGCCCGTCGGTCCTGACTACTTGCACAACCTGGCGCCCGCTCAGATCCACCGGATCGGCCTTCAACTTCTCAGTGAACGCGGCCATGCCTGCCTGGGTCAAGTGGAAGTTCTCTCGAATCGGATAGAAGGAACCAACCTTGGCAAATAATTCTTTCAATTGCGCGCCCAGGCCCTTGCCACGCACGGCCACCATCTCCGCCACCAGCAGGCCGGCCAGCACGCCGTCTTTCTCCGGCACATGGCCGCGAATGGTCAGCCCCGCGGATTCCTCGCCGCCAATGGCGATCTTGTCACCGTTAATCAGCTCGCCAATGTACTTGAAGCCCACCGGCGTTTCGTAGAGCGGAACCTTGTGATATTCGGCCAGAGCATTGATGAGGTTGGTTGTCGTCACGCTCTTGGCCACTCCGTTACGCCAGCCGCGCGACTCCACCAGGTAGTCGAAAAGTAGTGCAATGATGTAGTTCGGCTGGATGTATGTGCCGTCCGCATCGACAATGCCGAAGCGGTCAGCATCCCCATCCGTCGCAATGCCGAGATGCGCGTCGAACTCCTTCATCTTTGCTCTGGCGTCGCCCAGCAGATGGTCGTCCGGCTCCGGCGCATGGCCGCCAAACAAAACATCCCGATAATCGTGGACTGTTTCGACGGCCACGCCCGCCTCACGCAGCAGATCGGAGCTGTAGCCGCGCCCCGCGCCCCAGAATGGGTCGTAGACCACCTTGATTCCAGACTTCGCAATGGCTTTCAAATTCACCAGCTCGGCCAGCCGCTTCAGGAACGCGGGCTTCACGTCGGCCGTCTCAAAGCCGCCCTCGGGGGGATTTGCCTGGGCAATTACCGCGCCTCTCTTCTGCAACGGCCCAATAGCCGCCTCAATCTGTTGGGTCACCTGGGGCAGGGCCGGCGCACCGTCGTGCGTGGAGAACTTGATGCCGTTGTACTCCGGCGGATTGTGCGAAGCGGTAAAGTTGATGGCCCCTGAGGTCTTCAGTTCGCGCACGGCATAGGCAATAGCCGGCGTCGGCGCGGCCTCGGGAATGATGATCGGCGTTACGCCCGCACCAGTCAGCACGCGCGCCGCCACGTCCACAAAGCTCTCTCCGAGAAATCTGGGGTCGCGACCCACCAGCACCCGGTGCGGCTCTGGCTGCGTCTTCACGTAGGCGGCAACCCCCGCCACCGCCAGCCGGATATTGGCCACGGTAAACTCATCGGCCACAATCGCCCGCCAACCCGAGGTGCCAAACCTGATCCCTGTCGTCATCGTTCCTCTCCCGCGCCGGATTCAACCGGTACTGATTTCATACTGCCTTAGTCAAGCTTAACCGGCAAGACGGAGTCTTCTGCTCTATCGCTAAGTTCTTGCCTGATTCTGATCACGCTTTCGATGGAAACCTGCCCAGTACGCGCAATTGCG
>JBEKFS010000002.1:0-57598 GCA_050013195.1 Occallatibacter sp. | reverse complement strand
GCGTACATCCCGGGCGGCACCGCAGATCCATCAGGAACGGGTTCAGGAGTCTTATACGCGCTCAATCAGCGTCCCGACCGCGTGTCTGGACAAAGCGCTGCTCCGGCCAACCGGACCAGGGCCCAGTGGCTCAATCCAATGGCATTTGCATGCCCCAGCAATAGCGGATACACAGCAAGCTCCTATGCCGGCAATACTTGCGGCGTTGGATACACCACGAATCCTATCGGGCGATTCGGCAATGAAAGTGTTGGCGACGTCGTTGGTCCGGGAACCGTGAACTGGTCGGCCGGCCTAAGTAAGCGAATCGATATCACCGGCAATGTGCATCTTCGCGCTGAAGGTACCTTCACCAATGTTTTGAATTACACCAACCTTAACGATCCCAATCTGAATATCTCGAGTCCAACTTTCGGGATGATTAATTCCGGCCGCGGATCGGATTTTGGGGGTGCGCGCACCGGACAGATATCCATGAAACTTGAATTTTAAGCGAAATATAATTGCCCGGTGCTAGAATTCGCACTCGGGTATGAGTGAACTTCAACAGCGTCACGATTTATCCGGGGTTTAAGGAGTGAGCAACTGCTCGTTCCTTGAACCCCGGATTTTATTGTGCTTGGATATACACGAAGCGCGGTCCGGGCCAAACACTTCAAAGAGAACTAAGAGACCCTTACGACTACGGTTGTGCTGCAGCGCAAAGCGGCGAAACCGCATCGGACATCGAAGGTGGCGGATTGGCAGTTCCCCAATTCGAGGGCGCCGAGCCCATGGTGAACACAAGCGTTCCCCCATTGGCGATTTGCTTATGGCGAAACCACGACGTATCGAGCGGCGCTCCATTTAGAGTCGCGGACTGGATAAAGCGATTGATGTGCTCGCTGTCCATGTTGCGAGCCAGGATACGCAGAGTCTTTCCAGAAGCAAGCGTGATATCCGCTTCGGGAAAGCTTGGGGTCCCTATCAGGTAGAAGTCTTGCCCGGCATTAGGATAAAAGCCGAGGGACTGGAAGATGAACCAACTGGACATAGCGCCAGAGTCATCGTTGCCCGGTATGCCGGTGCGCTGGTCAGTGAAGGCTTTCTCTAGCAGTTCATTTATAACTTCGGCAGTATGGTCCGGCCGCCCGTCCCAATTGTAAAGGACAGGTATGAGAAAGCCGGGTTCGTTCGTAACATCGAAGTGTTCGCGATAGAAAATATAGTCGAGACGACGCACGAACATCTGATTGCCTCCCGCCAGGGCAATCAGTTTCCGAACATCCTGCGGGGCATAAAGCGAATAGGTCCAGATGTCCCCTTCGTATAGGAAGTCGGGCCACTCGCCGCGCACAACATAATTCGGCTCAGCCCAAATACCATCGCGATTGCGTGGCCGCAGGAAGCCTTTAAAACCTTCCACGGTGAGATCCTTGTCCCAGAGATGTTCCCAATTGTGGGCTCGGGAGGCGAAGAGCTTAGCCTCCGCGGGGCGATTGAGGCCGCAGGCGACCTCTGCTATGGCAAAATCGTCGTAGGCGTATTCGACGGTGCGGGAGCCGGAGCGCTCGTCAGCCAGGGTGAGATAGCCTCTGGCGTTGTAGTCCAGGATGCCGCCGCGGCCCTCCTTCTGCGGGTCAGCCGGGGGAACGGAGGCATTTTTCAACATGGCTTCAAAGGCGGTGGGGTAATCGATTCCCGTCATACCTTTGACGTAGGCATCGGCGATGACGATATCGGCATTGCTGCCGCCCTGAGTGCGGCCTGTAACGTTTCCACTGCGTCCATCAGGCATGTAGCCTTCGTGACGATAGATATCGATGAGTGAGCGGATAAGGTCACGTTGCCGATCAGGAGCTATGAGAGTGAGCAATGGGCCGGAGCTGCGATAAGTGTCCCAGATAGTGTAATAGTCGTCATAGTAAGGCTCGGTCGATTGCCAGCCGGGATTCTCGCCCGTGCGATCGGATGGCATAAGCATGGTGTGATACATCGCGGTATAGAACTGAATTCGCTTTGAATCCGTCTCGCCACTCAGCCGGATCTTGGACAAAGCCTGGTTCCAGTTTTCTACAGTGGCCTTGCGGACGATATCGAAATTCCATGCGGGGATCTCGCTTTGTACATTTAACCGCGCCTGCTCCGGACTGACAAAGGAGATGCCAATCTTCGCCTGCACAACCTGGCCCGCGTGGGTGCGGAAATTGAAGGTAACGCCTATAGGCCGATCTTCGTCCGCCGCGACTTCTTTGTCGGAAGTGAGCGTGTTGCCGTCCCAGGTCTGGGTACTGGTGGATGGGGTGTCAAGAACGATGTAGAAGTAGACTCTGTACTCGCCACCCTTGTTCCATCCGCCGGCGTAGCGGCCCACACCTTCTGCTTCATGGTCGGAGAGCAGGCGGACTTGCCCGCCCAGGAAACGCTGCGACTCCGAGTCTGAGCCCTTGTTCAGGCAATGAGCAATGTTGACGGTAAGATGCGACTGCTGAGCGGCGGGAAACGTGTAGCGATGGAAACCGACGCGGCGAGTGGCGGTCAACTCCGCGCGGATGTTGTATCGCGTGAGCATCGTGGCGTAGTAACCGGGATAGTTCACCTCTTCGATGCGGGGCGACTTGATATCTGCGAGGTCAAAGGGACCGGTCACAGGAGCGACGAGGATATTGCCGTACTTGCCGGAGGCTCCACTGAGGTGAAGATGGCTGAAGCCCAGAATGCGGCCGCCGCTGAGATAGCCAAAGCTCGAGGGCCGGCTATCGAAGCTCTCCATATCCGGACCAAGCTTTACCATGCCGAATGGCACAGCTGCGCCAACGAAAACATTGCCACCCCAGTCCACGCCGAGAAATGGATAGACATTGTGGACATAATCGCGCACTATGTCGGGCCTGGTCGGCGAGGTCTGGCCTAGGAGTGAGTGCTGCATATCTGTGCAGCTCAATAGAATGAGTAAAAGTATTGAATAGTGCCGGACAAAATATAACATGACTAATCTTTGCGCTTTAGAGCATCGCATGTCAATGGAAGTGCATAGCTTGTCCAATGGTACTGAGTTGTTGATCTTTTGTCGCCTCGCGATATGCATAAACCCACGGAACTCTGATTCAGGCTTAAGCTTCACGGAAGAGCTTTCGCTCGAAAGACGTCTCCGATGACAGCGAAGGTACGGATTTTTGCGGATAGAAGTGCTCCAACATGACGCATGAATCAACCACCAATCCGGATGCGCGACTGTGCAAGAAGAATTACGGCAAGGAGTTAAAGCTGAGTTACCGGGGCTATGCTCTGGTGGAGAACCGCAACGGTCTTATTGCGGCGGCGATGGCAACGCATGCTGATGGATACGCAGAACGCGATGCCCCTCCGTTGATGTAAAAAAGCTAAGTAGTACTGACGCTCACGCCGCATCACCGTGGACGCGGACAAGGCCTACAATAGCAAGTATTTCGTCAGCACAGCGTATGAGTTGCATATCACCGCGCATGTTACAAAGTACGACAAAGGACGGCTGCGCGGTGAGGAAGCAAGCCGTAGCCGGTCGTGCGTCCCTTTTAGCCCATGCACTCCAGAGCCTTCAGGATGGTGTTGTTGCTCATCGGCTTGCTGGCGTTGCGGTCACCGGGGATGAGCCATTCGCTTTGCACAGTAAGTGTTAGCAGAGTGTCAAGGACTTCCAAGGCTTACCTGGCCAGTGTAACGATATGTGGAGTACGCATCTTCATTTGCTCTGATGGGATATCCAAACGTCGGGCCTCCAGATCGAACTCCTTCCACCTAACATTAATCAGCTCACTGGTGCGCGCAAAGATAAGCGCTATCAATTTCATGGCTAGGCGAGTGACGTATGTGCCCAGGTAGACCTTAAAGTTCATAACAGTTGCGGTAATTCTTTCGCACCGACTCGAGCATAGTTGACCTTGCATGTGCACTCGAGGATGTCGCTGGGACGAATCTCGCTGGAGGGATTGCGCTTCGAGTCGCCATGAGTAATGCTGTAGCGGAAGACCTGTCCAACTGTCTACAGCGCACGTTTGGCAATATCCCGCGCATCGCGCTGCAAAATGGTCTTGACTATCTCTACTAGCTCGGGCGCCTCGATCTCCGCAATGGGCCGTTCTCCCAGGAAGGGGAGGATGTCTGCTTCCATGCTTCGCTTGACGTACTCCACATGGCGTCGGCTTTCCCATCCCGCCAATGCACCATACTAAGAGAGGCGATGCTCTCTGGAAGGAGTTCCCGCTGGCTGCCTTTTTTTGCGGCCTCTGCGGTTTTCTGCGGCGCCATTGGGTCGAGACCAGAAACCAACAATTTGCTGGCTTGAGCTTGGTGAATTCTGGCTTGCGCCTGTGACACATCTGGGTACTTGCCAAAGGAAATGAGCTTTCCAAGTTCTCATGCCGATACTTCCAGCACCAGTGCTTACTGCCAGATGGTGTGATCAAAAGATACAAGCCGCTCCCATCGCTCACGCGGTACGACTTGTTCTTGGCTTTGGTCTTGCGAATTTCCGTGTCAGTTAGAACCATTTCCTATCGAAAATACACACGATCAAGAAAATACCCTAGGTGGGGAATAAAATCACCCCAAAAATACCCCCACCAGCACGTGGCTTTCGTAAAACCGCCTTGGACGATAAAAGAAAAGAAATACTATATTTCAAGTGATTGCGTGGATTGATTTGACTTTATAGGACGAAATATATCAACTAATTGGCGGAGGGAGAGGGATTCGAACCCCCGGTGCCCTTTCAGGCACAACGGTTTTCAAGACCGCCGGTTTCAACCGCTCACCCATCCCTCCGCAGGGCTTGGGGCTGTCTTGATTGTACGTCGGCGACCAGAAAGTAGCACCCATGAGTTGAAAAAGGGGAGCCTGAACGGCCCCCCATTTGTTGGTGACGATGGGTGGGTTACTTCTTTCCTTGCAGCTCATCAGCCAGGGCATCGGCACCGTAGAGTTTGCGCAGTCCCTCGATCATGCCAGCCGAGTGCACGGCGACGGTGCGGTTCTTGGCGCCGTCATAGACAAAATCGCCGGCCAGGGACTCTATGTTTCCGTCGAAGACCAGGCCCACCAGTTCGCCCTCGCGATTGACGACAGGCGAGCCGGAGTTGCCCCCGATGATGTCGTTGGTGGTGACGAAGTCGAGCGGAGTGGAAAGGTCGAGCTTGTCGCGGCCGGCGGCTTCCTTCGGCGTCAGATCGAAGGGCGGCTGACTGCTGAAGCTGGCGGCGCGGTCATAGAGCCCGTAGAAGGTGGTGAAGGGCGGAGCGATGGTGCCGTTATAAGGGTAGCCATCGACGGCGCCATAGCTCAGCCGCAGGGTGAATGTGGCGTCGGGATAGGCATCCTTGCCATAGACCAGGAAGCGGGCCTTACCGAGCTTTTCACCGGCAGGAGTGAGCACGCTACTGACAGTGTCGCGCAAACGGAGGTAAGTCTGGCGGTTGATGGGGTCGACTCGACGCGCGGCCACAATCATGGGATCCGTGGACGCGGCCACGGCGGCCTCGCCACCATCGATAAGCGACTTGCGGAAAGCCGGATCAGCCAGCTTGGTTCCGTCCACTAGCTCGTTGACTGTCTTGTCCACGTCGCCGCCTTGTAGGATGGCCTGCAAGTAGGCATCATCCTTGCCGAGTTTTTCCTGGCCCAGCCGGAGTGCGGTGACCATGTATAACTTCTCCGTGGAGGGGTAGATCTTTGCCGGGGACATCATTTGTTGATTGAGAGATTCCAATCCGGCCTCGTGGTACTGTGGCAGGCGCTCGCCATCGGGCTTTTTGATTTCCGTAACATATTGGACGATCTGCAGCGCGATAGTAAATAGTCGGCTGTCGGTCCGGCGGAAGATTTGCCCCTTCATCTCCGGCTTCATCTTCTCTACCGCGGCGTCGATCTCGTTCCAGGCGTTGCCGTAAGCCTTTTTCCACTCTTTATTGGCATTCACCTTGGCGCGGAAGTCGGCTTCCTCGGCTTGCTTCTTGGTCAGAATGGCGGGGTCGGCGAGCGCATCGCGGCGTCCCAGGTAAACTTTGAGGCTGTTTTGCAAACCGAAGATCAGGGTGCCTACGAGGCGCTGATTCTCGGCGCCTTGTGCAGCAAAGGCCTGTGCGGCGGCGACGCGACGCTGGAGGTACTCGATCATAGCCGGCCCGCGCACGTCGCGATCCATCAGCAACTGGGCCACGGTTTCGTCGCGCTCCGTGGCGCCGGGGTGGCCGGAGACAAAGACCAGCTCACCTGGTGCGGCGCCCTTGGCGCTCCACTTGAGATAGTTTTCAGAGTTGATCGGCTTGCCGTTTTCATAAACACGGAAGATAGCCATGTCCAGGTCGTAGCGCGGATAGGTGAAGTTATCCGGGTCACCACCGAAGAAGGCTGCCTGCTGCTCGGGGGCAAAGACAATGCGTACGTCGCGATAGGCTTTGTAAGTGTATAGCCAGTACTCGCCTCCATTGTAGAAGGAGACCACGTCGGAACGCAGACCTGTCTTGTCCTTGCTCTCTTTCTCAATGGCGGCAATCTCAGCGTCGCGAACCTTTTCAGCCTGCGCGGCGCCGGCAATGCCCCTAGCCGCTCCCTGCACCCGCGCAGTCACATCTTGCATGCCGACCAGCACATTCACTTCGAGATCCGGAGACTTCATTTCTTGATCCTGCGTGGCGGCATAAAAACCGTCACGCACATAATCGTGCTCGGCGGTCGAGTTTTTCTGCAACTGGCCGCGGGCGACGTGATGATTGGTGAGCACCAGGCCGTTGGGGCTGACGAACGAACCCGAGCCACCGTCCATAAAACGTACACTTGACAGGCGCAGATGGTCCAGCCACTGCTGGCTGGGATGGAAGTTGTATTTGGCCGCCAACTGCTTGAGCGGCGGGTTGTCAAAGGTCCACATACCTTCTTCGGCGTGAATCACAGGCGCGGCGGCCACGAGCAACGCGGCTAGTAGCAGCAGCGTAAAGCGAATTTTTGAAGTAAACATTGAATTCCTCATGAATTAGTTGAGTTGTAAGACAGGTGGGTTTGGCGGCTAACAATAATAGCTCCGCTAACTCCGCTTCGGTTACTGCATAACCAACACTTCTACGCCGCTAGCGGCGTTCTTCTGGCGGAAGATTTGCTCGGAGGCTTTCTGGAACTCCTCCGGTTTTGCGTTGGGAATGTCGGTGAAGGTTTGCGGATTTCGATCCGTCAACGGGAACCAGGAACTCTGCACCTGGATCATGATACGGTGGCCGCGGCGGAAGGTGTGGAAGAGATCGGGCATGGTGAAGTTGATGTTGGTCTGCTTGCCCGGCGTCAACGGCTCCGGATTTTCCCAACTATTGCGATATTTTGCACGGAAGGGTTCGCCGCGCACCAGTTGCTGATAGCCGCCCATATGCAAAGGCGGCGTGTCGAGGATGCGCTTGCTGCCGCGCGAGGTATCTTCCGGGTCGGGATAGTCATCCGGATAAACGTCGATGAGCTTCACGTCGAAGTCGGAGTCCGTGCCGGAGCTTGAGAGTATGAGTTTAGGCGAGATAGGCCCGGCTATGGTCACATCCTCTTCCAGCGGAGCGGTCTGGTAGACCAGTACATCTGGCCTGTAGCTGGCAAATCGCTGGTCGTCCACCATATAGCGCTGGGGGACAGTGTCTGTGGTGTAGCCCACGAACGGGACGGGATGGTTGGGATCGCTCACATATTCGTCAACGCCGCTCTGCTCAGTAGGAGGATCGAAGCTTAGTTTGCCACCGGCATGAAAGTAAAGCATTTTAGGCGCAGCTGCCTTGGGCGGCCAGGAATCAAAACTGCGCCACACATTCGTGCCGGTCTCGAAGACCACCGCTTTGGGTTGCGCCTCGCCTTTGCCCTTGAGGTAATGCTCGAAGAACGGAAACTGGACGTGAAGGCGGAAGTACTCGGCGGTCTTGGAGTTAAATTGCACATCGCCGAGGTGGGAGCCATCACCGCGCGACCAGCCGCCATGCACCCAGGGGCCTTCGACCAGCGTTGCCGGCGTCTTGGGGTTGAATTTGCCGATGGCATAGAAGGTCTTGTAAGGGCCGCTCAAATCCTCGGCATCATACCAGCCGCCCACGACCAGTACGGCGCAGCGCACGTTTTTCATGTGGCGCGAGAGGTCACGAGCCTGCCAGTAACTGTCATAAGTGTCGTGCCTGGCCTGATCGTTGAAGAGCCAGTTCGAGCCCTTCAGATAGAGCTTGTCAAGATTGGCGATATTTCCGGCTCGTAGATAGAACTTGTAACTGTCGGGGGTGCCGTAGTCGAAGGGAATGGAGGGCTTGGGCGTCTCCGGGTTATGGCTGGGCTTGAAGAAGGAATAGAAGCTGAAGTTGGCGCTCAGCATGAAGGCTCCGCCGTGATAGGCGTCGTCACCCAGGAAGAGGTCGGTCATGGGGGCCTGTGGGCTGGCGGCCACCAGCGCGGGATGCGAGTCGATGATAGACGCGGAGGTGTAAAAGCCGGGATAGGAGATTCCCCAGATGCCCGCCTTGCCATTGTTATTGGCAACGTGTTTGAGGAGAAACTCGATGGTGTCGTAGGTGTCCGAGGCATCGTCCACATCGGCGGGCGACTTCTTGTCGTCGATGTGCGGACGCATCTCCTGATATTCACCCTCGCTCATCCAACGGCCGCGCACATCCTGGTAAACAAAGATGTAGCCGCTTTTTTCGAACTCCTCGGACGGTCCCAGGTGGCGTGGATACTGGTCCTCGCCGTAGGGACCGACACTATAGGGAGTGCGGTCCATAAGGAAGGGGTAGGGGCCGGCCGCGGCATCCTTGGGAACAAAAACAGATGTAAACAGCCGCTTGCCGTCGCGCATGGGGATGCGGAACTCGTACTTGGTATAGTGGGCGCGAATGTAGTCTTCCTGGGGCGCGACAGGGGCCGCGGGCTGGGCGGGTAGCAGCGCGGCAGAAAGGGCAAGAAGGACCAGAAAGGCGAAAGAAAAGCGGTACTGCTTGAGCATCTTAGGCAACAATCTCCTGAGCAACCAGATTACTCCAGTGGGCGGGCAAGGCGCAGGGCAACGCGCGAAGTGATGCGTATACCGGCTCATCACGGTTTCGTAAAGGAATCCCGCTTCTCGTGCATCCCATGCCGAAGATCCTCGCCTGCGCCAAGAGGCGGCATCCTCTTGGCGTTTTTTCTCATAAATCCGCAATTTTTTATTGAATCCTTAGAGGTTTTCGGGCAGAATATGTGCAACTTTCTCATATCCACCCATTGCTAAATCAAGGATGAACCATCAATATCGGCATCACAAGAAATGCAAGGCAAAACCTTTGGAGGTACCGACGTGAAACGATCTCTATTAGGATGCATGTTTTTTTACATCCTTATTGCCGCCGTTCTCTCATCCGCGCAGACCGCAACCACATCGCTTCGCGGAGTGGTCAAAGATCCAACCGGAGCGTTGGTTCCGGGCGCGACGATTACCATCGTGAACAAAGCCAACGACAGTAAGCTCAGCGCCGAAACCAACAGCATTGGCTTCTATGTCTTCGCGCAGATATCACCCGCGCGTTACGTCATCACGGTTTCGGCTGGCGGCTTCGGCAACCAGACCAAGACGGCCGAATTGCTGGTCAACCAGCCGGCCACCATCGACTTTACTCTCTCGTTGCAGGCCAATGTAGTCACCGTTGATGTGAGTGATACTGCCCAGACGCTCAACACCACCGATGCCACGCTGGGCGTCTCGGTGGGCAACATGACGATCGAGTCGCTGCCCATGGAGGGGCGCGACCCGGTCTCGCTGCTCACCCTCCAGCCCGGTGTGCTCTACCTGGGCAATCCCGAAGAAAACTCTGTTATGGACAGCCGCAGCGGCTCGGTGAGCGGCGGCCGCTCAGACCAGGGCGACGTCACGCTGGACGGCATGGACAACAACGACCAGATCGCCGGCACCGCCTTTACCGGCGTGCTGCGCGCCACGCTGGACTCCACCCAGGAGTTCCGCGTCACCACCTCAAATGGTACTGCCGACTCCGGCCGCAGCTCTGGCGCCCAGGTCTCCATCGTCACCAAGAGCGGCACAAACAATTTCCATGGCGCGCTCTATGAGTACTATCGGCCAACCAACACCGTGGCCAACAACTGGTTCAACAAATACCAACAACTCCTGCTCGGCGAGGCCAACAGACCGCAAAAGTACGTCATGAACACCTTCGGCGGTTCCCTGGGTGGCCCCATCAAGGGTGGTCCCATCAAAAAAGACAAGCTCTACTTTTTCTTCAACTACGAGGGACAGCGGAAGGCCATCGACAGCATCGTCACCCAGACGCTGCCCACAAGTGAGTTTTATAATGGGGAACTGGGTTACCAGGATAACAGCGGCAATACGCACTGGCTGACCTCTACCGAAGTTGGCAATCTTGACGCCGGTTGCAGCACTAACATCCCTTGCGGCGTGAACCCCAACGTGAAGGCCTACTATAACCCGCTTGCGGCCAAGGGTTTCTATGGAACCGCGCCCACGGTAGGCGACGGCATCAACAACGCCGGCTATATCTTTGCCTCTCCGTATCCCTCCTCGCTCAACACCAGCATAGCCAAGATCGACTATGCCATTAACAACAAGCAGCACATCTTCTTCCGCGGCAATCTGCAGAAGGATACCCAGGCGGGGACGGAAAACCTGCCCGGCCAGCCCGCCGCCTCATGGCATGAGGACAACACCAAGGGCCTGGCCGCGGGCTATACCTGGTCCCCCACCTCCAAGACCGTCAATGATCTTCGTTATGGCTTCATCCGCCAGGGATACTCGACCCGTGGTGTCGGTTCAGGAACGGGCGACTGGGTCGCCTTCCGCTTCCTCTCCCAGCCCACCGCATGGCAGACCCGCTCTATCGTGGTGAACGTGCCGGTGCACAACATAATCGACAACTTCAACTGGACAAAGGGCACCCATACGGTAAGTCTGGGCGGCAACTGGCGCAGCATCGAGAACAATCGCGGCAGCGACGCGAATTCCTACTCGAGTGCCAGCACCAACCCCTATTGGATGTCCGACTCCCCTAGCGCCCCAGCTGACATGGGAGGCGGGTTTGCAAATTCCTACGAGATCGCCTATGACACCCTGGTGGGAACGGTGCCGCAGACCTACCAGCAATACAACTATTCGGTCACTAGCCCCACCAGTGGAACGTTGTTTACCGACGGCGCTTTTATCAACCGTCATTTCAAGGCTAACGAGTTCGAGTACTATCTTCAGGACTCCTGGCGCATTACGCCCAAGCTGACAGTCACCTACGGAATGCGCCACTCCATTCTCCAAGCTCCCTATGAGACCAAGGGCCAGCAGATTGCGCCCACCGTCGATACACATGCCTGGTTCCTCAAGCGCGGATCGGAGGCTGCTCAGGGCCAAGTCTATGAGCCCAACCTCGAATTCACGCCCAGCGGCAAAGCCAACGGGCGTCCCGGATACTGGGCCAAGCAGAAGGACAACCTGGCTCCGCGCCTTTCCGTTGTCTACGCGCTCAATTCCAAGACCTCTTTCCGTGCCGGCGCAGGCATGTATTTCGATCACTTTGGCCAGGGCATCGTGAACTCCTTCGATCAGCAAGGCTCCTTTGGCCTGAGCAACACGGTAGTCAGCCCGGCCGGCGCCACATCCGTTGAGACTGCGCCCCGCTTTACCGGCCCGCATGTAATTCCGCCGCTGGCCGGCTGCCCCAATCCGGCTTCCACCATCACCTATCCCTTTACGCCTTCCACCACACCAGGGTGCGACTTCGCCATCACCTGGGGCATCGACAACCAGCTCAAGACGCCCTACTCCTACTCCCTGGATCTCTCAGTGCAACGAGAGCTTCCCGGAGGCTTTGGCCTGGAGGTGAATTACGTGGGCCGCCTTGGTCGTCATCTATTGCAACAACTCGATCTGGCAGAGCCCGTCGATCTGGTTGACTCCAAGGGCGGCGGAGATTATTTCACTGCTGGCGCAGCGCTCTCCAAGATCTCCGACCAAAACGGTGGGTGCACCCCCTATTCATCGAGTCCTTGCACGGTGCCGAATGTGCCTACGATCAAGTACTTTGAGGATATCTTTCCTCAAATGAAAGGTTGGGATTACGCTGGTGAGAGTGCGACACAAGCCATCTACAACAACGAGTGGGCCTACTACCGCTACGACTACGGCGAAACTACCTCGCTGGCAGATCTGGATTTCTACTGCTACTACGGATGCCCGAACGGAACTCAGTTCTGGTCAAGCCAATTTTCCTCGCTCTATGCGTGGTCCTCAATCGGCACCAGCTCCTACAACGCCCTTCAGGTCACTTTGCGCCATCCCTCCGGCCATGGGTTGACCACTACCCTCAACTACACCTTCTCCAAGTCCCTCGACATGGGTTCGGGAGCGGAGCGATCAAACGAGTTCAACCTCAACGACGCGTTTGGCGACGAGGGAATCCAGAACAGTTGGAAGCCCAAGCTCAACAAGGGCGTCTCCGACTTTGACACGCGCCATCTAATCACCTTCAACTGGGTATATGCGCTTCCCGTTGGTCACGGCAAGGTACTGCTGGGCAACTCAAACCGCGTGGTCGACGCCGTGCTCGGCAACTGGCAGTGGTCGGGCCTGAGCCGCTGGGCCAGCGGACTCCCTTTCTCCGTCTTTGAACCCGGCTTTACCACCAACTGGCAACTGGAGGGTATGGGGGTCGTAACGGCTCCCGTCAAGATTCAGCGCCATATCCTCAACGGCGTTCCGCAGGTCTTTGCCGGGAACACGGCCAACACCATCAACAACGGCGTTTACAACGGCACGCCGATTCGCCTGCCCTATCCCGGAGAAGCAGGCCAGCGTAATGAATTCCGCGGTGACGGCTACTTTGACATCGACTCCTCGCTGGCAAAAACCTGGAACCTGCCCAACAACGTCAAGGTGAAGTTTGCCGGCGAAGTTTACAATGTGGGCAACGACGTCCGCTTCGACTGCAGCCCGTTCAACCTAAACGGCAATCTGACCCAGGGCACCTTCGGCAATTATGGTGGCACGCTGAGCACCTACCGCCGCATGCAATTTGGCTTGCGCATTGACTTTTAAACTGGCAACCAAATTAAAACAGGGTAAACCGGCCGGAACAGATGTTTCGGCCAGTTTGCTTTTGTGGCGATATTTAGGGCCTTTTGAGCGACGACAGAGTGGAGACTTCTGGTCCTCTTTCTATACTGAAATCATGGTCAAAACTCCGGTTTGCGGATGGTCGCTGGAAGAGGCTGCGCGCGGGCGAGGGGCGCTTCGCATTGCCGGGGTGGACGAGGCTGGGCGCGGGCCGCTCTTTGGGCCGGTCGTCGCGGCCGCAGTCATTCTTCCCAGAGGCTGCCGTCTGCAAGGCCTGACCGACTCGAAGAAGTTAACCGAAAAAAAACGTATTGAACTTGACGCGGCAATTCGCTTGAATGCTGTCGCCTTTGCCATCGCCGAGGTAGGCGCGGAGACCATCGACCGCATCAACATCCGCCGTGCATCGTTGCTAGCCATGCGCTGCGCCGTGGAGCAGTTGGCCCCCGGCCCCGATTTTCTGCTGATTGATGGCTGCGACACGATTGACTGGGATTGCGAGCAGAGTGCCGTAGTTCATGGTGACGGGACAAGTTTTTCAATCGCCGCGGCGAGCGTGCTAGCGAAGGTTTATCGCGACAGGTTGCTGGTGGAATTGGACAGAGAGTATCCCGGCTATGGTCTGGTGCGGCACAAGGGTTACGGCTCGCCGGAGCACATAGCGGCGCTTGAACGGCTGGGGCCGACACCGCTGCACAGGAAGACTTATCGCCCGGTCACACAGATGCTGCTGCGATTTGATTAGTGAGATGTTCTCAGACTGTGCACGCGTGCGCCTTGCGCTGTTGCATCCAACTATACACGAGGCGAGCGATCAGCAACATAGCCAGCACAATCGTAATTGTGAGCGGTGAGCGCACGCCGGGCTTGACCTGCCACCAGTAGTGAATCACTCCACAAACAGCGGCGGCATACACCAGCTTGTGCAGTCGGTTCCAGCGCTTGCCTCCCAGCTTGCGGATGGCCCAGTTGGTCGAGGTCACGGCCAGCGGCAGCAGCAGCAGCCACGCAGCCACACCGGCGGTTATATAGCGGCGCTTGGCGATGTCAGCGGCCATTGAGTTGATGTCAAAGCTGGCGTAGAGAGCGATGTACGTCAGCAGATGCAGCGACGCATAGAAAAAGGCGAAAAGACCCAGCAGGCGTCGGAACTTGATTAGCCATCCTAGGCGCGGCGAGAGTCGGCGCACTGGTGTAATGGCAAGCGAGATGGTGAGGATGCGCAGCGTGGCAAGGCCGGTTGCAAAGGTGATGGTGGCCGTTGGGTCCGCGCCGAGGTTGTTAGTTACGGCGCCCCAGAGGAGACGGCCCAGCGGCCAAAGACAGGCCAGCCAGACGAGAGTCTTGAGTGCGATAACGGTCGATCTTTTCATGGTCTTCTATGAGTGCATTAGCGTTGTAGGACGCGCAGCGCATGAGTTAGCGGGGTTAACGAGGCAGTTACTAACTCCGCATCAGAAATTCTTGCGCAGGTCCATGCCGTTGTAAAGCGAGGCGACCTGGTCGCCGTAGCCGTTGAAAAGGAGCGTGGTGCGGCGCTGGGCGTAGAAGGGCAGGCCGATGCGGCGCTCGGTCCTCTGGCTCCAGCGGGGATGGTCAACATTAGGATTGACATTGGAGTAGAAGCCGTATTCGTTAGGCCCCTGATCGTTCCAGGTGGTGGGCGGCTGCTTGTCGAGGAAGCGCACAGCGACGATGGATTTCGCGGACTTGAAGCCGTACTTCCACGGCACCACGATGCGCACAGGCGCGCCGTCCTGGTTGGGCAGCACTTCGCCGTAAAGGCCAAATGTGAGCAGGGTGAGCGGATTCATGGCCTCGTCCATGCGCAGCCCCTCGGAGTAAGGCCAGAAGATGGAGCTCTCCGAACTCCACTTCTCGACCCTCTTGTCGTAGTAAGAGAGGAACTGAACGTATTTTGCGCTGGGCAGTGGGTCGCATTGGTGGATGAACTCAGAGAGCGAGTAGCCGACCCAGGGAATGACCATGCTCCAGGCCTCCACGCAGCGATGCCGATAGACGCGGTCTTCAAGCGGGCGCAGCTTGAGCAGGTCGTCGATGTCGAAGGTCTTAGGCTGCTTTACCTTGCCTTCTACGCGCACTGTCCATGGGCGGATGGGCAGCGAGCCTGCGTTTTTTGCGGGCTGATCCTTGTCCACGCCAAACTCGTAGAAGTTGTTGTAGTGGGTTATATCCTCCAAGCTGGTGAGTTGCTCGCCGGTGGTGGTAAGAGGGCTTGGCACGGTTTCCAGCTTTGTGTCGGCCAGCACGGAGTTGGAAGGGGAGAGGATTTCGGCGAGGCGACCGGCGCCGAGCACGGCTGTGCCAGCGGCAATAGAAGTGGAGAGAGCAGATCGCATGAAGCGGCGGCGATTGAGGTATCGGTCTTGCGGCGTGATCTCCGAAGAGGGGATGTCGTGCGGCTTAGCGATGAGCATGGGGTGACCTCGCACGGTGAAGTGCTGATTACAGTCATTGGATGGGATAAATAGGGTGGGAGTCGCAGGATTATGAGAAATTTTGTGGGCTTACTTGCTGAATGCGAATGGCCATTGGCCCAGGCGGCGGGCGCGGATGAAGTAGATCAGTGTGCCGGAGAGGGCAATTCCTGCGGCGACGGCCAAGCCACCGACGGCGTGATTACGGTTAACCAGCATGAAGACGAAGCCGCCTATGGCCACCAGAGGAGGCAACGGGTAGAGCGGCATACGGAATGGCCGCTCGAGTTCAGGCCGCTGGATGCGGAGCAGGATTACGCCCACGTGTTGCAGGAAAAACTGTAGCAGGATGCGGGTAATAACCAGCATAGTGATGACCTGAGTCAGGGAAAAGAAACAGAATAATGCGGCGACCAGGCCGAGGGCGACCAACGAGCGGTGGGGAATGTTGTGGCGCGGATGGAGGGCAGCAAGATACTGGAAGTAGTTGCCGTCCCTGGCTGCGGCGTAGGGCACGCGGGAGTAGCCCAGTTGCAGTGAGAAGATCGAGGCGAAAGCGGTCCAGATGATGAGCGCGGCCATCAGGCGGCCGGCGACGTTGCCAAAAGCGGACCGGGCAATGTCGGCTACCAGTTGCAGGCGGATAGTTGCCCCGGCGGAGACGTGCGAGGCGGCGTCGCGCATGGAAGGCAGCGCGGCCATGTTCATGGCAACGTAAAACGCGGCGACGAAAAGCAGAGAGAGCAGAATGGCACGGGGAATGGTCCGCTCGGGCCGGCGTACCTCTCCGCCCAGGAAGCAGATGTTGTAGTAGCCCCAATAACAATAAGTAGTCAGTAGCGTGGCTTGCGCCAAACCACCGAGTGCCGCGGGGAGAGATAACGCGGACGAGGCGGGCATCTGCCAGTCGTGTGCAAAGCCGGAGACGATAACCCCGGCAATAGCCGCCATCACACCGGCAAAAAGCAGCCATGCCAGCCGCGTTATGGCGCTGAGATTGCGATAGAGTAGCCCTGTGACCAGCAGGCAGGCGGCGGCAGCGGCAAAGTTGGTGAAGTGGAGCGTGGACAGGGCGGCAATGGGGGCGCGATCCAGCGTTGGCCAGAACCAGGCAAGGAAGCTGGAGAGGCCAATGCAGCCGGAGGCGATGGCCAACGGTGCGGTGAAGCTGACCTGCCACACATAGACGAAGCTGAGCCAGTTGCCGGCGCGCTGGGGGCCGTAGATCTCGCGCAAAAAAGCATAAGATCCGCCGGCCCTGGGAAAGGCAGCGCCCAGCTCTGCCCATACCAGGCCGTCGGCGACGGCGATGGCCGCACCCAGCACCCAGGCCCACACCGAGAGCCGGTAGCCCGCCGCGGCGATGACCAGCGGGAGCGCGATGAAGGGGCCAACGCCAATCATCTCCAGCATGTTGAAAGCCACGGCCGATCTCAGGCCGATGCGGCGCTGGAGAGTGGCAGCCGGGATGGATGAGGGCAGATTCATAAGGCCCTTTCGCTCCCCGGATTGTACACTGACTGGAAGTATGATTATTGCCGAAAGACTTCAAAGAGCAATAATAGGCGCTGCCCTGGCGGGGCTGATGCTGACGAGGGCGCTTTGCCTGCCAGCGCAAGAGACTGTGCAGCAACCCAAGCAGCAGTCCGCGCCACAGAGCCACGAATTGGCGCAGATTCCACTTGCCGAAGCCAGTGAGATTGCTCTCCCCTTGCCGGAGGATCGCGGCGCTGCGGCTCTGGAACAATCGCTGAAGCGCCTCGGGACTACCGCCAGCTTGATGATTATCGTGGCGCATCCCGACGACGAGGACGGCGCGCTGCTAACTTACCTATCGCGCGGAATGGGCGCGCGTGTGATGACGCTAACGCTCACCCGCGGCGAGGGAGGCCAGAACGCTATGGGCGGGGAGAGCTATGACGCGCTAGGCCTGATCCGCACCAACGAACTATTGAAGGCCAGCGAATATTACGGTGCAAAACAGCTCTGGGGCACGGAGGCTGATTTCGGCTTCTCCAAGACGCAAGAGGAATCCTTCGCCAAATGGGGTCACGACCGCGTCCTCTACGACGCTGTGCTGGCTGTCAGGCGGGAACGGCCGCAGGTAATCATGTCAACTTTTGTGGGCGGGATTACCGACGGCCATGGGCACCACCAGGTCTCCGGCGAGATTGCGCAGGAGGTCTTCAAGGCGGCCGGCGACCCGACGGTTTTTCCTGAGCAGCTCAAAGACGGCCTGCAGCCCTGGCAGCCGATGGCTGTTTACTCGAGGACGCCCTTTGCGCGTATCGAAGACGGAAAAATGTTCGACTACGCCACCGGTAAGTGGGCTCCTGCCCGCTTCAAAAATTACGTGACCGGCGAGTGGATTGAGGGCGCGCCATCGACTGACGTGACGGTCCAGGTTGGCGGACTTGACCCTGAGTTGGGTCTCAGTTATGAGCAGATTGCACGACAGGGCTGGGGCGAGCAAAAGTCACAGAACGGCGGCGCAAACCCCACGCTCATCGGCAAGTCGGCGTCAAGCTATCACCTCTGGGCTGTGGCTCCGGAGGAGACGGCGAAGCCGGGGACGACTTCAAGCAACGACGATCTCTTCCATAACAGCAAGGTGAATATTGACACTAGCGTCTCCGGAATCGCTCGCCTCGTGGGACGGCCAGACGTGCCCGATGACTTGGCTGAAACTCTCCGCCAGATTGACGCTTCGATTCAGCAAGTCGAATCGAAATGTCCGTGCGGCGCAAGCTTCCCAGTTGCGCACGAACTCGCGCCCATTTATCATCAATTACTCGAATTTCGTACCGCGGTGGAAGAGAGCAGCCTTGATGGGAAGGCTATAACCAGTCTTCTTGTCGAACTCGATGCCAAGATCAACGAGTTTCAAGCCGCATTCAAGGAATTGCTCGGGCTGGACATGATCGCCTTCCGAACGAACTCCGCCAGCGCACAGGAAGGCGGGCCATTCCGTGGCGGCTCGGCCGATGAAACGCCGCAGAGTGTGACTCCTGGCGAGAAATTTATGGTGCGTGTCCACGCCGCGCAAGCCACATCGGAGACACAGCTCAAAAGCGTCTGGCTGGAGAGCCGTACCGGCAACGTGTGGAAGGCGGAGAACGTGAACGGTGCTTTTAACTCTACGGCGCTCGTCAACGATCCAATTTTTCGCTTGCAAGTGGCGGAAAACGCCGAGCCGACGCAGCCGTACTTCAGCAGGCCCTCGATTGAACAGCCTTACTATGATCTGACGAAACCGGAGTGGCGCTTGCGCTCCTTTGCGCCTTACCCGCTGGCGGCGTGGGCAGAGTTCACCTTTGACGGTCTGCCGATTCGCATCGGCCAGGTCGTCCAGACGTTGCAACGCATTCCCGGTGTAGGCGGCGTCTACGAGCCGCTGGTGGTGACGCCGGCTATCGGCGTGCGCATGGAGACAGAGGCGCGCATTCTGCCACTGGATGGCTCAGCACTGCTGGTGCGAGTGATGGTTCATACGCAGGCGGCAGCCGAAGGAACGGTCACGTTGGAGTTGCCGGCAGGATGGACTTCTCAACCGGTGGAGGCTAAGTTTCATCGCGACGGCGCGGGCGACACCGAGCCATTGCTCTTTTCCATCACACCAATCAACGCTGAGACAGGCGCGTACAACATTCAAGCCATAGTGCACTCCAGCGGGAGCGATTACAAAACCGGTTGGCGGAGCATTGGCTACCCCGGTCTGCGGCCCTACAACCAATACAAGCTCGCTGAGTTGAAGACGCGCAAGGTGGACGTGAAGCTCGCCGCCGGGCTGCGCGTCGGCTATGTGATGGGGACTGGCGATCTGGTTCCCGAGGCTATCGAAGGATTGGGCGGCGCGGTGCACCTGCTTACCGCCTCGGAACTGATTTCAAGCGATCTCTCCGCCTGGAACGTGATCGTCATCGGTATACGAGCCTACTCAACGCGCCCTGAATTAACTGCTGCACAACCGAGGCTCGATGAGTATGTACGCCGCGGAGGGACGCTGATTGTCCAATACCAGACCGGCAACTTCCCCGCGCCGTTTCCACTGTCGATGAGTCGTATGGCAGAGCGCGTAGTGGATGAGGCAGCTCCGGTGAAACTGCTGGAGCCTGAAAATACATTGCTTCGCTGGCCCAACACTATCGGCGATGCGGACTTCGACGGATGGGTTGAGGAGCGCGGCCACTCTTTTCTGGATAGCTGGGACGAGCACTACACTGCGCTGACCGAGACTGCGGATCCCGGCCAGGATGCGCAACGAGGCGGTTTGCTAGTGGCGCATCCCGGCAAAGGAACGTATATCTATGTTGCCTACGCGCTCTATCGCCAGCTTCCGGAGTTAGTGCCGGGTGCTTACCGGTTGCTGGCCAATCTACTCAGCGCGGGGCAGAATGATGCTGCGCGTGGTGAACAATCTACAGCGCCGCGTCCCTAGTCAGAAGCGTTTATTTGGCAGCCTCCATGACCAGCTGTTCGGCTCGGGCCAAAGCGTCCAGGCGGCGCTGCTTCTGCACTTCCAGGTCCTTGACCGCTAACTGCATATTGCCGCTCATCACCCGCTTGGCGTACGCCTCCATGCGTGGTACAAAGGTTGCGCGGATACCGAAAACAGCCTCCTGCGCTTTGGGCAGCAAATCGTGGAAGCGGGCTATCTCTTGCTGCGCATTTTCAGGGTAGTAACTGAGGCGGTCGCCGGCCTGCATGGCGTCAGTGAGCACGTCCGGCGGATCGGAGACCGGCCAGGTCTGGTTCATAGCGTCATAAGCGCCGCGTAGCCGAGTCATGGCACCGGCAAATCCGTCCAACTCGCTACGGCGCGCTGTGAGGCCGGCGGCGCGGCGCACCTCGACCGTCACCTTGGCTGCAACGCTGGTGGAAGTTATGGGAATGATGGTGGTCAGCGTGTTGCCCTCGTAGGACCATCCGCCTTTGCCCGTTGGACTGGCGCGCTTGACTGCAACGCCGTTGACAGTGACTGAGGCAGGCGGCCAGTCGGCGGGCAGGCGAAGCTCGAAGCCGCGAGAGAGCGGCATTTTTGGATAGCCGCCCTGAACCGGACCGATTTCAACTCGTAATGTGTCGCCGGTTTGCGTAGCTTTAATTGGCGTGCGGGCAAAGACGCCGCGCTGGTAGTCGACTGAGACGCCGGAGTCCTCATAGACCGAATAGCTCGAATTCGTCCCTGGCGCGAGAGGCCACACGTTCACGATCAGCGGGTCTACAGGCTTTTCGCCGGTGAAACGCATGGGCGGCTGCATGGGAATGATGGCGCCTTCGCGGAGGTAGACGGGAGTTTGCTCGATGGAAAAATGACGCTCGGCGGTTATGGGCCCAGTGATGTGCTCGCCCGTCGGCCATTCGATCCATTTGCCTTCGGGCAGCCACACGGTTTCCGCGGCCAGGCTGCTTCCCTTGTCGGCGGGAGCGGTGACCGGGGCCACCAGCATCTGGTCGCCGAAGATATATTCGCCCCTGCTCGTATAGGCGGCAGCCTCCTGCGGCCAGTCGTAGTAGAGCGGCCGGAAAAAGGCTACGCCAGTGTCGTAGGTGCGGCGCGCCTCGGTGTAGAGATAAGGCTCCAGCGCGTAGCGAAGCTGGAAGGTGGAGCGCAGAATCGACGAGTACGGCTCCGGATATGCCCAGATGCGGCGCTCGGTTTCAGGATTCTTGGTGGTGTGAGTGCGCAGAATGGGGCTGAAGGCGCCAAACTGCACCCAGCGCGTGAAGAGTTCCGGCTCCACGGCTCCGGGCATGTGCCCGCCGATGTCGTGGCTCCAGTAAGCGTAGCCCACATTGGCCGCGGTGGCTGTAAACCACGGCTGAAAGGCCAGCGAATCCCACACCGAGACGGTGTCGCCGGAGAAACCAATCTGATAGCGGTGATTGCCCAGCCCGCCCCAGCGATGGAAGAGCAGCGGCCGCTTGCCCTCGCGCTGCTGGTCTGTAAAGTGCACGTAGTTCAGCCACCAGGTAGGCATCACGCCGGGAATATTGGTACGCTGCTCCTGCTGCCAGTCCAACCACCAGAAGTCGATGCCTTGCCGCTCCAGCGGATGATGCAGCAGGTTCATGTAATTGGTTGCGAACTTTTTGTTGGTGATGTCGAAGGGCACGTATTTCTTCGTCGCCGGATCGATGCCCATCGCTTTGGCCATGGCGGGATAGGCCGCCTCCCAGGGCTGCACTCCCGAGGCCGGATGCAGATTGAGGGTCGTCTTCAGGCCCTCGGCGTGCAGCCTGGCCAGAAAATCGTCTGGGTCCGGAAACAGCACCTTGTTCCAGGTGTAGCCGGTCCATCCCAGATCATGACCAGACTGATCGGTCTCGCCCGCAGCCAGAAGCTGTTCTTTGCTGATGTGCCAGCCCATGTCGATGACGAAGACGTCCAGCGGCACATCGTTCTCGTGGAAGCCGCGTACAAGCTCGTCGAGTTCCTGATCGCTGTAATCCCAGTAGCGCGACCACCATGCGCCGAAGGCAAAGCGCGGCGGCAGCGGGATGCGTCCCGCAACGCGCACATAGTCGCCCAGCGCCTTGCGGTAGTCGTGGCCGTAACCGAAAAAGTACCAGTCCTGGCGCTCTCCGGCGGGTCGCGACAGAACCCATGGCCATGGACTTTTTTCGCCCTGCCTGAAGCTGAAATCAGCCGAATCGAAGAGTGGGCGCGTGGAATCATCGACCACGGCCCAACCAGAGCGCGAAATCAGGCCCTGTCCGATCGGCTCAACAGTCTTCGAGCCCAACGCGCCATCCAGCGTGCGTGTGGTACCCAACAGGTTCTCGGGATTGGTCTGGCCGGGTTTCCATGTGGCCTGGCCGCCATCGCCCAGTTTGACCATCAGGTGCAGATTATCCGGTCCAAATGCAGTCTGCTCCAGAGTCTCGCCCTCAGTTGTAACGTAGTTGAGCGTCAGCGATTCAGTCCTGATCTCAAGCACATGAACGCTGCTCAGCTTTGTGCGGCTCACCTCGAACTTCGGCACCGGCAGCCGACGATTCAGAAAAACAAACGAAGCATGGTCCTCAAACTTCCCGTCCGCCGCCCACTCCATGCGGATCAGCTGCGGCGTCAACACGGTAAATCGCGCATGGCCCATGGTGACAACGGCCTTGGGATCAGCCACCGGATTGTTGGCTTCCCCGATTGCCTGCGCAGGTATCGCCGGCCGGGAAGATGCAGCCACGGCCAAAGGTTTTGTGGCCTGTCCCGCTGGCGCAGGCGATTGCGCCTTTAAACAAATGCTGAATCCAACAACAAGTCCGATGGCGGCCAGTTGCGGCAAAGAAATACGCATGAATCCCCCCGATATTGCTCCACCCGGAAGGTTAGCACGCCACGGCAGGGTTTATCGCCACAGCGGTGAAGGAAACTCAGGGCAAATGGATCTAAAAAAATTATTTATAGAAACAGCAGCCGATGCCGTTTTTGCTCCACCCAACTTTCAGGCGATTCAGGAGGCAGATTTGATACGTTTTCCGAGCGAGAATCCAGCAAAATCAGGCCTTTTTGCAGGCATTTTCGGCCATTTTTCATGCATAATCCCCCCTTTTTCGGCAGAAATCCGCTCTTTTACGGCAGACCCTTTCTTGCATTGCGGTATATTGTGTGCGTTTTCGCGCACATCGAAGATTTTTCCTGAAAGTGAGTTTTGTTCAGCAAAGACAAGGGGATTCTTCACATATGTGACATCGTTTTCTTTTCCGAAGGCGAATTAATCTGCAAGGTTTTCAGGGAAATTTATACCCCCAGGGGGTATAGGGGGGGGTGGGGGGAGTGCCTTTCTGGTAATAAAAATAGACGGCATTTTGTTGGCATTTAAGTACATATGACCCTCACCTTCCGGTTATACATCTCTACATCCAAGATGATTATGCGCCATGGGAAGGATATTATCTGCAACCGGAAAGGTGGATCGGCCTCGCAGAAGGACATTTTTTAAAGTGAGCAAAATTGCTCACTTTCGCCCCGGAAAAGAATTTACTCTCCACAATGTGCGGGTCCTGTACATTCCACAGGAGAATGTGCAGGGAACGAAATGGCGGCTTGTCCGCTGTACCGCGCAACGGTACATCCTAACTCCCCTCGCCGGGGTCCGCGCGATGTATGCGAGGGTGTTCCTGGCGAGCTAGCTGAGTCACATCGAGCAAGTCCCCAGTCTTGTATTCATTGTTTCTCTCGGCAAACCTGCGGCTCTCATCGAGGGCCGCAGGTTTTGCTGTTATAGCTTCTGTGAATGTTATCTGCTTGTCGGAGGAGACGGGGGAAGGCTATTTCAGTCGTGGAGGACCACATTCAATAGGGATTTGTGTACTTTAATGCCGCCGTTGTAGTCGATAAATCCCAGCTTCCGGAAGCGATTCATAAAGAAGCTGACGCGCGACCGCGTAGTCCCGATCATCTCCGCCAGCGTCTCCTGACTAATCTTGGGAATCAGGGACTCCGGTTCGCCGGGCTGCCCGAAATCCGCCATCAAAAGCAGAATCCGCGCCAGCCGCTTCTCGCTGGAGTTGAAGAGCTGATCAACCAGGTCCGCCTGGGTTCTCATGCTGCGCTCCAGCAGAAACTTTAGAAACAGGTCACTGAAAGTGTGCTCTTCATGCATCACGCGGATCATCTCCGCCCGTTCAATCTTGAGCGCGGAACACTGGGTGATGGCCGTGGCTGTCGCCATCCGCAACCCTGGTGTTCCCGCCATCGAATCCTCGCCCACAAAGTCGCCAGCCGTGAGCAGGGCGATGGTTGCCTCTTTGCCCTCTTTCGAGATCACCGTGAGTTTCACGCGACCACTCTGTAAATAGAAGACACAATCCGCCGCATCGCCCTGGGAGAAGAAAGTCTCCCTGGGATTCAAACGGACAATCCTCCGTCCCAGCCCGGCTTCAGCCAGGAAAGCAGCAGGATCAAACCGTGCTTGAGTTTTATCCGCCATTCGATCTATCTGTCCCCTTCCGCGTTTTGCCCGGGGATCTTTTCGGAGAGAAACCGTAGCTCACTGTCTTTCTTACCCCAGGTTCGAGCAAAAAGATACACATGTTTTCTATAAAATCTCCTGGTTAGACAGGCAGGTCTGTTCATTTTTGCTCACATTTCAGTAAGATGCTTTGAAGATAACAAAATTACATTCAGTTTTATCAAAAATGCAAAACGGGAGAGTTCCGCCCCATACCTTGCCATTTTGCCCGCTGCCTCCGCCCGCCGTCATCCGCAAGATATGGTTTTCCGTGGCCCGGGGACGGCGCCATCGACTAGCTGCCCGCTGTTATGGCTCTCAGCACGCTCGTTGCACCGCCCGCCGTCGTGCTGGAACTCAGCACCTGGCTCACCGGCGTACCGGCGGAGCTGACGGAGCGGATAAGGCAGGCGCTTGAGATGCTCGGGTAAAACGACTTCATCGCTTCATCGGGTTATCCAATCAAGAAAATCAAAACTGTCGTCGGCGGAAACACTGCAATTGTTTTGAGTGTTGTAAATATCTCTGCTGGCTAAAGACCCATAATTGTCAGCACGATGTTTTCCCAAAGCATCCGCGCGGAGTATCTTTGAGAGCGCCGCTACTTCATCCTGCGTGAAGCTGCCAGCGATCTCGCCCCGATTGCGAATCGGGCCCCTGATGGCGGCTACCTCGCGAATCCGTCCTCCCATCACCACGGCCATGCTATGGCCAACATTCTTGCTGGTGTAGTCGTAGAACTTGTCGCCGGCGTCATTGATCAGTGTGAAGTCGACCATCCTCTGGCCCGAATATGCATTAGTGGCCGGATCGGCGGTGCGGAAGTCGTTGCCGGCCACGATCGATGCGCGCTGCAACACATATACGGAATCGGGGGCGGAACTTGCGGCTAACGCCGAGGAACTATGCATCATCATCTCATCGGCTGGAATTGTACCGCCTCGGCTGGCAGCCGCTTGTTGCTCGTCGAGATAAGGGCCGCCGACTACAGCGTGAATCTCCAGACGGGGCCCGGAAGCATACCCATACGGTGTATAGGTCATTGCTGCTGGCGGTTTAATCTCCTGGTCGCAGCTGAGTTTCCAACGGAGATTAGCTCCAGAAACGACATCAAGCGCTTTGGCTCTGTAATAATGATGAGCTGAATTCTCAGTCCCCAGGTTTCCGGAGTCGCCACCGTCGCTGCCATAAAAGACATTGAAGGGAACAGCATCAACTGAAAGAACCTTCACTAAGCGAGATTCCGGCCCCCACCGTAAATTGCCATTAACTCTGGCGTAGTGCGAGATTTCCTTGATGGCGAAGAAGATCACCAGGCTTAATCCCAAAACGCATAGAGAAGTGATGATGAGAGCTTTTTTCATGGTGCCATTTTACGCCCGGCTTCCCCATCTATGCGCACGTTTACGGCGGCTGTCATCGCTGCCGTGCATACACTGCAACAGTCCGTTCTTAACTCCGCCGGAGTTTTCTGGTCACGCTAAGTTCGATTAAGGAAATCCCTCAGCAGATGCGCGGCAACTGCTCGCCAATTTGGATGGGAATCACGCGATTGGAACCCATGGAGGTGCGGGCGACCAACATGCGCTTATGCTCGGCGGTGACCGTGCCGATGCGCGCGGCGTCGCGGCCCAGTGGATGCGCGCGCAGGATTTTGAGAATTTGCTCGGCTGCATGGGGTGCGACGAAGAAGACCGCCTTGCCCTCATTGGCGACATAGACGGGATCGAGGCCGAGCAGTTCGCAAGCCGACTGCACTTCGGGCCGCACCGGCAGGCTGGGCTCGTCGATCTCCACGCCAACGCCGGATGATTGGGCAATCTCATTGAGCGTGGAGGCGAGTCCGCCGCGGGTAGGGTCGCGCATGGTGTGGATCGACGCGCCGGCGGCCGCAAGCGCTTCGGCGATCATCCCATTCAGCGCGGCGCAATCGGAGCGAATCTGGCTCTCAAACTCCAGGCCCTCGCGCACACTCATGATAGCCATGCCGTGGTCGCCGATGGTTCCGGAGATGAGAATCGCGTCGCCGGGCTGGGCGCGGTGCGGGCCGACCGTGATTCCGGGCCTCAGCAAGCCAATGCCCGCCGTGTTGATATAGCAGCCGTCGCCGTGGCCGCGCTCCACAACCTTGGTGTCGCCGGTGACGATTTTCACGCCTGCCGTCGCCGCTGATTTGGCCATGGCCTCGACAATCGCCGCCAACTGCGCCAACGGAAAGCCCTCTTCCAGGATGAAGCTGGCGCTCAAAAACTTTGGCTCGGCGCCGGAGACAGCCAGATCGTTGACCGTTCCGTTGACCGCCAGCTCGCCAATGGAGCCGCCAGGAAAGAAGAGCGGCTGCACTACATACGAATCGGTACTCATCGCCAGCCTGCCGCCGCCGAGGTCGAACAGAGCCGCGTCGCCCAGATTTTCCAGCTCAGGATTGCGGAAGGCGGGCAGAAACAAATGCTCCACCAACTCGTTGCCCAGCTTGCCGCCGCCGCCGTGGCCCATCACGATGGTCGGATAATCTGCTAGCGGCAGCGGGCAACTCCAGTTTGTAAAATCCGGCGTGGAATGGTCGGCCACGGCTTTAGCCCCTGAGGTATGTTCGACGGAGATCTTACCCATGTGCCACCTTCGTCAACCCATGTCCCGCACCAGCCAACTCCTCCGCCGACAAAAACCGTCCGTAGTTGTAATACGCCGCGCAGGCGCCTTCGCTCGAAACCATGGTCGCGCCGAGCGGATGACGCGGCGTGCACTCCTTGCCGAAGGCAGCGCACTCCGCCGGCTTGATCACCCCGCGCAACACATCTCCGGAGCGGCAGAGGGGCGACTCCTGGGTGTGAATCCCTGAGATATGAAACCGCAGCTCGGCGTCGAAGGCGCGATAAGGCTCACTGAGCCGCCAGCCGCTCTTTGGAATTACGCCGATGCCGCGCCAGGCCCGGTCGGTGACCTCAAAAACTTCAGACAGCAGCTTTTGCGCGGCCTTGTTGCCCTCGAAGGTGACGATGCGCTCGTAGGCGTTTTCGACCTCATGCCGCCCTGCCTCAAGCTGAATCACGCAGCGCCGAATCCCATCCAGCAAATCCAGCGGCTCAAAGCCTGTCACCACCATCGGGACCTTGTATTTTTCGGCAAGCGGCGGATACTCCCAATAGCCCATCACGCTGCACACGTGGCCTGCCAGCAGAAAGCCATCAATCCTGCGATCTGGGGCGCTCAGGATGGCTTCAATCGCCGGCGGTACCAGCACATGCGAAACCAGCAGTGAAAAATTCTTCAACCCGCGCCGCTTAGCGACGTGCACACTCATCGCATTCGCCGGAGCCGTGGTCTCAAAGCCTACGCCAAAGAAGACGACCTGCTTATCAGGATTTTTGACGGCCAGCTCAACCGCGTCGAGCGGCGAGTAAACCACGCGCACATCGCCGCCCGCGCCCTTCACTTGAAATAAATCGCCCTCGGTGCCGGGGACGCGCAACATATCTCCAAAAGAACAGAAGATGACGCCGGGCAGCGCGGCAATGGCCAGCGCCTTGTCGATTAGCTCCAGCGGCGTCACACAGACCGGGCAGCCGGGCCCGTGAATCATCTCGATGCCTGCCGGCAGCATCTGGTCGATTCCGTTTTTGATTATCGAGTGCGTCTGCCCGCCGCAGACTTCCATGATCTTCCACGGTCGCGTAGCGACAGAGTGAATCTCCCGCGCCATGCGCTGAGCGATCTCGCCGTTCCGGAACTCGGTAAGGTACTTCATTTGTTACAGCATCTCCATCCCTACAAAAGCGGGTGCCCCACCTTCGCCAATTCGCGTTATTTGCGAATCGGTTAAGGTGGGATACCAATATCTATAGTTTTTTATCGTATTCGACTGAGCAGCTTCCATCCGGACAGGGAGACTGCGGCGCCGCCGCGGCCCGCGCAAAGGCCTCTTCCTCGCCGGCCAGCTCCTCGTCCAGCATACCCATCTGGCGGAAGTCGTCGAGAGTTTGGAGGGCCGTCTCCTCATCAATCTTGGAGAGCGCAAAGCCAACGTGGACAATGGTATAGTCGCCTACCTGCACCTCTGGCACGTAGTCAAGGCAGACGCGCTTGACGATGCCGCCAAAGTTCACCCGCCCAATGCGGAGATCGCCCTCAGTGGTAATTTCCTCGACTTTTCCCGGAATCGCTAGACACATGGTCTCTCTATTATGCCGGGTTTAGGGTACGTTTGGGGTGATTTAAATCACAATAAAGTCAACTTAGGGTCTCTTCCGAATCTTAGGTGAAGAATTCTGGATCTCTGTCACGAACGCACAGGAAGTCGAGAACGCTGTCGGATCGGAACCGATTACGGTCAATCCTTCTCATTCCTCATATTCCTCATACGCTTCAGTATCCCGCCTCGCGCCCATGCCGCACCGCTAGAAGGACAACTTCCTTGCCGTTGTAGTGATAGAGGACAACATACGCCCCGCTACCAAACTCGATCACCCATTCGCGAAACTCGGTGGGCAAATCCTCTACCGGGCGACCCATCTCCGGAAATTTGGCAAGCAACTTTACGCCCTGCCGGATCGCTTTGACGGCGCGTCTGGCTGCGTCACGGCTTTCTGCAGCCAGAAAATCGTGCAGACGCGTAACATCCCACAGACTGTGCGGAGTCCACTTCAGAGGTGGCATTGGGGCGCCTTTGCGTTCTCACCCGCTTCAAGTTTGGCCAGCCAGGCGTCGGCTTCCTCGGCGGTTGCATGCAGGCCTTTTGCCTGATAGTCATTCCAGGCTGCCAGTGCATCCTGCCGGAATTGCTCTCGCTTCTCTTCGCGGCTTACATACTGCTCGACGGCCTCGCGCATAATCCAGTGCGCGGACCGCCGGCGTGCCGAGGCGAGTTGCTGTACGCGTTGCTTGAGTTCAGAGTCGAGCTTAAGGCTGGTGGTTGCGGGAATCGGCATTGCGGGTACTCCAAGGTGTTACCAAGAAACACTATAGCACACCCCGCTCCTCCGCCAGGTACTCCAGCCACTCTTCCATCCCCTCACCGGTCTTGGCGGAAGTCTCAAAGATTCGTATCCCCGGCCGTATCTCGTTGATATTCTTGAGTGCCAGCTCCCGGTCGAAGCCGCAGGGCTCAGCGATGTCCATCTTGGTGATCACCGCGGCATCGGCGGAGTTAAAGAGCGTGGGGTACTTCAGCGGCTTGTCCTCTCCCTCGGTGACGCTGAGCAGGGCCACGCGAATCTTCTCGCCCAGGTCGTAGCTGGAGGGGCAAACCAAATTGCCGACATTTTCGATGAAGAGCATATCGAGGTCACCCAACTCCACGCCTTGCCAGCCGTCGATGTGCTTGCCGATCATCTCTGCGTCCAGATGGCAGATGCCATGGGTATTGATCTGCCGCACCGGTGCGCCACTCGCAGCCAGCCGCCGCGCATCGTTATCCGTCTCCAGATCGCCGACCAGCGCAGCTACCCGTAAACCCCGCGCTTTCAATTCCTTCATCGTCCGCTCCAGAAAGGCGGTTTTGCCCGTGCCGGGGCTGGAGACAAGGTTCAGCACCAGCACGCCAGCGGCTGTGTAACTGGCTCGCAGGGCGGCTGCCAGCTCATCGTTTTTCTTTAGAATTCCCTGCCGCAGCTCGACAATTCGTGTCGTCATAACGGCACCTTAATCGGTAATGTCATGGTTTTTCCTCGCCGTCTTCAATCTCAATCGAATCAATTTCCAACTCCCGCCCTTGCCGCATATCGCTGCACGGCTCGCCGCAACGCGGGCAGCGGAAGCTCTGCACGCCCTCCAGTTCAGCATCCTGGCCGCATGAATCGCAGTGCACCACCACGGGCAGCATGTTGACCACCAGCCGTGAGCCTTCCATCGGCGTTCCCTCGATGGCAATGCCCCAGCAAAACTCCAGCGACTCGGGAATCACCGAGGCCAGCGCTCCCACGCGTAGTCTTACTTCCAGCACCCGCGCGCCCCTGGACGAATCCGGCAAGGCCGCCAGCGTCTCGGTCACCGTCTCCACAATGCTGGTCACGATGGAAAGTTCATGCATTCAAGATGGATTTTACGCTTTCACGCTTCTAACACGCTGCCTGTTTGCCTCATCCGGAGTCGCATCCATGGCCGGATCCGCTTCTTCTGCTCTCGCTACGGCAAAAACTTGCTACACTTCTGATTCGTCCGAAAAGACCACGAACAGGACGCTACACGTGACCATCGAGAAGGTTGGAGTAAATTCCTGAATATCGTCGCATGATCCCATAGATAAAGTGGTAAACCTATATGGTTATCTTGCTGGCTGAATGGGAAGATTCCTCCCGTGCTAAAGATATTTGATCAACACTCTTGACATGCTCTGAGGATTTATGAAAGATAGTTTTAACTTAATAGGTTCTTCTTGTCCTAATTGCAGTCCTGAATGTCATTCATGTTCGCCACTTCCCAAAACACGACAACAT
This sequence comes from Occallatibacter sp., assembly GCA_050013195.1. Taxonomy (GTDB): domain Bacteria; phylum Acidobacteriota; class Terriglobia; order Terriglobales; family Acidobacteriaceae; genus Telmatobacter. Next base: position 26,700 of record JBEKFS010000002.1, on the reverse strand, counting down.
TTTTCAAGAAACTACATACAATCGTTGAACGCGGTTGGCAGTGTCTAGTGATGGCGAAAGTAAATCAAAGCAGAAGAAGGAGAAATCCAATGACACTAACTGCCATGACTGTTCGTGGACGCGTATTATTGCTCGTGCAAAAATGGGCCAACCTCCCCGACCTCCCCGACGACTCTGACGTACTCGCAGTTCTATGGGCGCCCCAGAGCGTCCCATATAATCCGGACGGAGCTCAACGTCTGGCTCAGGCGATTAAGACGGAGTTTGCCGCCCCCCCAGTCATTTGTCAATGCATCACCGTTACCGACCTCACCCAGAGTATTAAGACTGTCGCCGACCTTGAAACGGCTGTTCCGGGGTGCCCTCAACCATGAAGAAAGCCTGCTTCTTTTTCCCCTGTGCTCGGCCGAGCATGCCTATCGCTCTCTCCTTACTGCTCGCCGCCGCGACGGTTTGTTTCGGCGCAACGCCAAAAACACTATGCACCGTTTCCGACTACAAAATTCTCAACCCTAATTCGATCGCAATCCAGTGCGGCGACGTGAAAACCACAGAAGGCATTACTGGAAAAGGAGGATTGGTTTACCTCGGCACTGACCTCTCCTCTCCGCTTCCGGTGACGTTCACGGCAAACTATTATGTCGACAATTGGCTCTTCCTGCTATTCACCCCAAATTCCGGGCCCGATGCGCCCATTCTCAAGGGGCAGACAAAATACACCATCACAATCACACTTTCCTCCACTGGGGGCGGCGCTGCCTTAAGTCTTCCCACATCGACGCTGATCGATACTTCAGGATCCCTCACTTTGATTGCGCCGCTCAGTGGAGGATCCAAAAACTATCAGGTAAGCTCCCATCTCGCGTTCCAGAGCCTCGGCCTGGGAACGGGACACACGATGGATTGCGGACTTGTCTTGCAGGATTACAGAGGGACCTACACAACCAGGCCTGCGAAGTGCCGACAGATGCAAGCAGAGATGTTAGGCGGCCGTCCGGGTCTTCCAGACCCTGGAACGGTTGGATTTATGGAGCTTGTACCCAAGGACACGGACGTAACTACGCAAGGCATCCCATACGCGATCGCCGAACTGGAGAACGTCTTGAAGGCGCCGATGACCTTCGACGCCAAATCTCGGCTCGGAAAGATTCAGGCTCCGGCAACGAAAGATGCATCCAGCTACTATGTGAATGGAAGCTACGCCGCGGGGCGCGGATCGAAACCAGGGTGGATATTGGACGGAAAAGTCGCTCCTCCGATTGGCCGCTTATATGACGGATGGCAATTCGCACCCACAGCTACGGCGAATGTAGGAAATAACTCAGTCTCCGGCACGACCAATACCGACTCCATCGATTTTGGACTGACGGAGGCGCGTCCCTTTGGGCTGGCCGGTGCACTGCAGGAAATCTACGCCTCTGGGAGTCTACTCTTCGATACCGACAAGGAATTCGACCGTGAAAATGTTACAGGAGTAGCGGACCTACGCTACAACTTCAAGGGCCTCTATAGTCCCAGATCAGTAGAAACACTTAGAAAATTCCGAGACCAGCAAAAGATCGCCAAAACGCACGGAATCACCCTCCAGCAAGGCGACGTAGCAGCGCCTTTCCTGGGCTATGCGCTCGATATTCATACCGGCGTTGAATTTGGCAGCGCCCTTGTTGACACAACTGTCAAAGCAACCACAGGCATGGCAACCATCGAATTGCCCGCATATTCGATCTTCCGAGTTGTTCCCCAGGCGCACGGCCTTCTGGAACTGGGCCGCTTGAGTTTCGATGCCGTCGGGACAGCGAGATATCTTGTTGCAACCGAGAACACGGTAGTTCAGCTTCCAAACAACTCGCTGCTTCTTAAAACTGTGCATGGATGGCATGGTTACGGCGCCCTGACATCCGCATGGAGTTTTGACCCCGTTGGTCATTTCTCCCTGAGCGCGACATACAAGGATGGATTTGCCCCTACAAAGTTCTCCCGGATCAATGCAGTTCAACTGGGGATTTTGGTGAAGTATTGAGCCGGCCTCATTGGTCCTGATTTTGATGCCCGAATAACTGAGCTTGCTAGAGTTTCCAATTTATGAAACCGGCGGTCATGGGCATTACATACGGGGATAAACCGCGAACCAATCGCTCGCTATTCGGGCCCAACCAGTGAGTTCCAGACCACTCATTTTGCGCTCTACCATGTCCCCAGCCCGCGCTGCTCCGGTAGACTGGGAGGGCGATGAGTAAGATAGACAGAATGCAAAGCGCCGCATTGCCGGCAACGTATGCAGCCGGGCTGGCTGCCGTGGGCCTGGCCGCCGCGCTGGTTCTGGCCGGTTGCGGAACGCCGGCCGCGCCGCAACCGCCCTCGCTGAAGCTGCCGGTCCCGGTGGCAGACCTGGCCGCCAGCCGTACGGGCAACCAGGTGACGCTTACCTGGACCATGCCCAAAAAGAGCACGGATAAGCTGCTGCTGAAGGGCAGCGTGCCGGTGTACGTCTGCCGCTACACCTGCGGCGCGACTGGTGGCGCCTGCACAGCGATAGCCGGCAACTGCGCCGCGGCTGGCGGCGAATTGCCGGTCGCTCCGGGTGCGGTGGGTTCATTTACCGAGACGCTGCCTGCTGAGTTGGCTGCCGGAGCGCCGCGCCCGCTCAGCTATTTTGTTGAACTGAGGAACCACAACGGCCGCTCGGCCGGGCTGTCGAATGCCGCCATGGTGCTGGCCGGCGAAGCGCCCGCACCGGTGGCCAACCTCAGCGCCGAGGTGCGCAAGACAGGCGTGGTTTTGCGCTGGTCGCCTTTGCAGACCTCCGCGCAGGAATCGTCTGCAATACGGCTGCACCGCAAACTGCTGAACCCACCGTCGGCCAAGACACAACAGGGGCTGCTGACGCCCGCGCCTGAGCCAGTGGAGCAGAACCTGCTGGTGAACTCCTGCTCGCCGGAAGCGTGGAAGGGAGGGTGCTACACCCTGGATAGCAGTATCCGCTTCGGCCAGGTCTATGAATACCGCGCCCAGCGCGTGGCTCGGATTACGGTGGAAGGCAAAACGCTGGAGTTGGTGGGCGAGCTTTCCGCTCCGGTGCGTGTCGAGGCACGGGACATCTTTCCGCCTGCGGTGCCCACCGGCCTTGCCGCAGTGGCCACTACGGGAGAAAACGGCGCGGGGAATGCAATCGACTTGAGCTGGCAGCCAGTCACGGACGCTGACTTAGCCGGATACGCCGTCTATCGTCGGGAGGGCGACGGCGGGTGGCAGCGCATCTCGCCCGCCGTGCCGCTGGTCCCCCCCGCCTTCCACGATGCTCAGGTCCAGCCGGGCCACAGCTACCGCTATGCCGTCAGCTCCATTAGCCAGGGCGGAAACGAAAGCGCCCGCTCGGCCGAAACCGATGAGTCGGTACCCAACCCCTGACGGTCTTTGCCGAGCCTGGAGGATTTCCCATGAGATATTGCCGCTTTCTCTTCGAGAATCAAACCCACTACGGTGCGGCGGAAGATCGCGAGGGCGAGCCGTGGATCGTGCGCCTGATCGCGGCTCCCGAAGAGGACCGCGCCTTCCGTCTGGAAAATGGGCGGGAAACTGCATGGAGTTTCAACTTTGAGCCGATGCCTCTGAGCGCCGCCGAGCTGCTGGCGCCGGTGACGCCCTCGAAGATTGTTTGCGTGGGGCGCAACTATCGCGACCACGTGAAAGAGATGGGCAGCGAACTGCCTGCCGAGCCGCTGCTGTTTTTCAAGCCGGTGTCGGCGCTGAATAGGCCCGGAGGCGTGGTGCGCATGCCCGCCGTTTCAGCTCGCGTGGATTATGAAGGCGAGCTGGCGGTGGTGATGGGCCGCCGCTCACGCAATCTAAAAGAAGAAGAATGGCGCTCCGCAGTGCGCGGCTACACGCTGGCCAACGACGTGACTGCACGCGATCTGCAAAACAAGGACGGCCAGTGGACCCGCGCAAAGGGCTTCGACACGTTTTGCCCCATCGGCCCGGTGGTGAGCGACGAACTGGACCCCGAAGCAGGCCTGACGCTGGAGACGCGCGTCAACGGCGAGCTGCGCCAGCACGGCTCGACCCTGGACTTCATCTTTTCGATTTCCAAACTGCTGGCCTACATTACGGCCGCGATGACGCTGGAGGCAGGCGATCTGGTGCTGACCGGAACCCCCTCCGGGGTGGGTCCGCTCAAGGCTGGAGATTCTGTGGAGATCAATATCCTCGGCCTCGGCGTGCTGACCAACACCTTCCAGCCGGAAGAACCACGAGGCTGAGGGCATCGACTGCCACATGCTACTGCGGCGACACGGACTCGTTCTGCGATATCTCGGCTGGAGGTTGAAAAGCCTTGCGGTAATAAATCAGGATCGCGGCAATCGCGATGTAAAGCAAAATCGCGAAGCAGAACGACGCACTGTACACCGTCGTCTGAAACCGCTCCGGCAACTGCGATTGCGGTTGCATAATGTTCATTCTCTGTTGAACCTCCGCGCTGTAGCGCAGCATGAGCGAGGGTCGCACGAGATATGCACCGCATAAAACCACACCAAATGCTTGCATGGTGATGGCAAGCAGCCGGCCCCACTCCTTCAATTGCCACAGGCCGACGCCCACCGACGCTGTCACTGCGGAAAAGACGAGATAGATCGCCACTTTTCCCCAGCCATCAACTATCCACCCGAAAAGTGCCGCCGGCAAGGGAATGAAAACCATCAGCAGGCAAGAGACAGCCCCAATCAAGTTCAGCACGGCGATCACTGAGATCAGGACTGGGCGGCGGCTTTCCACAAACGTGCCTGTCGCGCTGGCAAATGCATCGCGTACCTTTTTCCGATTAAAGTAAACCAGCCAGAAAACGCCCATGGCGCAGACAATGCCATGAAATAATGCGACGACTCCAAAGGTAATTCTGGTCATGGCATGCACAGATTGGGCCTGAGATGCATCCACGCCAGCCGAAGTAGGCAACGGAACCAGCATCATGAGCAGCGTGACCAAAAGCTGAATAAAACCAAAAAAGGCGAGTAAGCCGCCAATCACCAGGATGGAGTAGCGCGCCCAGCGGCGCAGCCGGATCAGACCCACTGAGGTCAGTATTCCCCAGACCGCCAGAGCAACGAAGAAGACGCCGATCGCGTACATGAAAGCGGGCATCCAGCCAGGCAACGGCGGAGCAGTGGTCGAGCCCGGAAATCCGCCGGAACGGATCTGTTTCTGTAAGATGATTCCACTTAACGCCATGCCGAGGGCCATCAGCAACTGAAACAGCGACCCCAGGATGAGTAGAATTGCGGAAAAAATCACTCCAAACGGACGCTTCATGGCTTCTCCTTCGCGGCGAACGGATGTGGGTATTCCCGGGCAAGTGGATTGAAGCAGGAGTTCAATCAGTATTTCCTGCCACAGAGCAATATATCACTGGTTTCCCAACCTGCGAATCAATATTCCCAAACTTTGTTATCTCCAGAAGACGGAAAATTCCGCGAGCGTTACAATAGATGCGAAGGCTCTTGCAGCCAGGAACTCCCTATTCCCCCAGGAGGAATCATGCCGCAGAATTTACTAGAGCAATTGCGCAGCTATACGGTTGTTGTCGCAGACACAGGCGACATTGAGGCGATGGAAAAATTTCGTCCGCAGGATGCAACCACCAATCCATCGCTGATTACCGCTGCGGCCCAGTTGCCGCAGTATCAGCCCATCGTAGACGGAGTATTGCTGGAAGCGCGCAAGGAACTTGGGAGCAGCGCGACCGGAGCGGCTGTCGCCAACCTTGGATTTCAGCGGCTGGCCATCGCCTTCGGCAAAAAGATTCTGGCGATTGTTCCAGGACGCGTATCAACTGAAGTGGACGCGCGCCTCTCCTATGACACGGCGGCCACCATCGCGCAGGCGCGCAGCATCATCAAGCAGTACGACGCGGAGGGCATTGGGCGCAAGCGCGTGCTGGTCAAGATTGCTTCCACCTGGGAGGGCATCCGCGCGGCCGAAGTTCTGGAACGCGAGGGAATTCACTGCAACCTGACCTTGTTGTTCGGTCTGCACCAGGCCATTGCGGCGGCCGAGGCCGGCGTTACGCTCGTCTCGCCTTTTGTGGGCCGCATCCTCGATTGGTACAAGAATGATACCGGCAAGGATTTTCACGGCGCGGATGATCCCGGCGTGAAGTCAGTAACCACGGTCTATAACTATTACAAAAAGTTCGGTTATAAAACTCAAGTGATGGGCGCTAGTTTTCGTAACATCGGCGAGATAACAGAGTTAGCCGGATGCGACCTGCTGACCATCTCGCCGCAGCTGCTAACTGAGTTGGAAGCTACCGTGGGCGAACTGCCGCGTAAGCTCTCGCCCGCTGTGGCCAAGGCAATGCGCATTGAAAAGATTGCCATGGACAAGGCAACGTTTGACGCGATGCACGCAGCCGACCGCATGGCCACCGACAAGCTGAAAGAAGGCATTGAAGGCTTCTCGGCGGCGCTGGTCAAGCTGGAAACGCTGCTTGCCCAGCGCCTGGCCGAGTTGGAAATCAAGAATCGCAACTGAGCAAACGCCTACTCCGACCAGACGCCGAGCAGGTTGCCCAAGCCATCGGAGAAGTGGAAGCGCCGCCCACCAGGAAATTCAAAGGTGGGTACCACAACGCTTCCGCCCGCCGCGACGATAGCCGCTTCGGTAGCCTTCAGGTCCTTGGAGTAGAGCACCACGAACGGCGCGAATTTAGGCTGTTCCTGTTTTGACGCGCCTTTTGCGAAGCCGATTGCAATTCCAACGCTTTCCGCGTTAGCGTCAATGTAATCAGGGCCCCAATCCTTGAAGCTCCAGCCGAAGACAGTTGAGTAAAATTTCTTGGTCCGCTCAATGTCGGTGGTGGTGAATTCGATGTAGGTGATCTTGTGGTGCAGTACTGGATTGCTCATCGCTGTTCTCCTTTGTGTTGTAATGCGTGGAGTCGAGGGAAAGGGGGCGCAGATGCAAGGCGCAGGCACACCTTTCCCGGTGCGCTCTCGAAGCGCCCCCATCCACATTCCCTCAAGAGCTGGAGAGTGCAGGTAGAGCCCGCTTAATTGATCAATCGCGCGGACTCGCGAGGTACGAGAACAGGCTAGCAGAAATTTGCGTTTATTGCATTGAGTTATTGCAATAAATCAACGTCCCAGCCATAGCGAAATGCCGCCGGTGATGGAACGGCCTGGCATGTTGACGCCGTTAATCTCCTGGTAGCCGGTGTTACTCAAATTTGCGAGGCGGAGATAGGGACGCAGCTTCCCCGCATCGCGCGCCAGCGTCGCATTCCACACCGGATAAGGAGAAGCGTTCCATGCCGGAATGCTCGGTTGCTGATAGGGCTTTGCGACAGCCACCGAGTTAGTAACAGTAAGTGAATGCTTCAGTGTGGCCGTCCAAACCGCATGAAGATTCACAACCGGATAATTCAGCGCGTACTCCGATTCCAGGCCGTTCAGCGAAGGCTGCGCGCCGAAGAGTTGCGTCCACGCAATTTGAACTGTTTGTCCCTTCATCGGCAACCACTGCGCCGCTGTCTCAACGCCCGCGAATCGCAATCCGCTAAGGTTCGTTGCGCACCAAGTATTCACCGGGCAGCCTGCGGGCAGATCAGGGTTGGAAGGAGGTGAATTACTCGTATAGCGCACATAGTCGATGGTGTCATGCTGGCGGCTATAAAAACCCGTGGCCGTGAGCGTCAGCTTGCTAGATGCCGTCCAATCAGCGCCTGTCTCGCCGGACCAGGCTGACTCTGGCTTCAGGTGTGAATTTCCATGAGTGACTGGATCGGAGTAATAGAGGTCAGTATAAGTTGCAAGCCGGAATCCATAGCCTCCACTTGCGCGCAGCTTCAACTTATCGGTTAGTCGATAACTTCCAGCCAAGTGCGGCGAAAATACGGATTGCAATCCGCCGGAGAATAACTCTTCGCGCAGGCCGGCGGATAAGTTCCAGCGGCTTTTAGCGGGCCTCAGGTCGAGGTCCGCATAGCCCGCGCCACGATTGCGTGCATGGATGCCGAGGTTGTTACTGTGGATGCTGTCGCCGTCCGACTCCAGCCCGAACAAGAGCACGGATGAGTTAGCGACGGGAAGAGTGTGGCGCAGAGAAGCCTGCCATGATCCATCGATGTGGTTGTTTTCGTAGACGAACGGGTCGTCTCGAAGCAAGACAAACTCATCGGTGTGGCGGCGATAACCGAAGGCGGCCACCGTGCGGCTGCCTAACTCCTGGCGACCAGAGGCAAACCAACCTTTGGTTCGCTCCCATGAGTTATAAGGACCATAAAACTGGTTTGCGCCGAAGGAGCGGTCGCTTGCGGCAAAGAGCAGGTCGGAGATGCCGAGGCGGGAACTAATCCAGCTTTCGGAGGAAGCATCTTCGTTGCTGTAATCGCGATCAGGCATGAAGCCGGTAGAGAAGTTACGGTTTGCTGTCAGCCGGCTGCTCCAACGCTTGCGCGCCAGGGCGGCAAAAAGCGACTCTTCGTTCTCGCCGAAGCTGCCGAATCCCGAGCGAAGATGTAACGAGTTTGCAGATGGCGCGGCGGTGAGAAAATCGACGACGCCGCTCAATGCGTCCTCGCCATGTAATGTGGAGCCGGCGCCGTGCAGCACCTGAATCGAATCCATTGCGTCGAGGGGAACGGGCAGGTCGAGATTGTGATGCGCGGTCTGGCTGTCGTCGATGCGAAAACCATTGAGTAGCACGAGGGCCTGCTCGAAAGAGCCTCCGCGCAAAATCAAGTCGGCTTGTCCGCCGCCCGCGCCACGCTCTTCCAGATAGACCGACGAATCCTGGCGCAGCATATCTTGCGACGACTCCAGAGTGAGAGTCTTGCCTTCGACGGGCAGCACAACAACCGAAGCGGAGGACTCGGCCAGAGGCACGGGAACCGCCGAACCAAGAACCACCATGGTTTCGGTGGGATGAGGAAGCTGCGTGGGCAGAGCAGGCGGCGCCTGCGCTAATGCCGCGGGTACGCAGGCTGCCAGAAGGAGACAGGCTGACCTGCACAGTACTTTCAAATATTTGTTCTCAGGCATCATGGGGAAGTTTAGTGATGATCCGGCAGAGCAACTTGCAATTGAGTTACAGAATGTACCGAGACAAATCCTGATCCTTTACAATGGACGCAACCATTTGCTTGACGTACTCGGCGTCAATGAGGAAAATCTTTTCCGGGCCTGAGGGGGTAACTCTTTCCTCGTAGGGAAGCGGCGTGGACGACTCATTCTTGATGGCTTCCTTGAGCGCCGCGGCAGCCGCTTCGTCGGGCACGCGGCGAGCCACGTCGGGCGCCAGGAAGCTAACATCCTCAAGCACTCGCTCCATAATAGTGTGCAGGCGGCGCGCGCCGATGTTTTCGGTTTGCTCGTTGACCTTGAAGGCAAACTCCGCCATCTCGCGCAAGGCGTCAGGAGAATACTCCAGCTTCACGCCCTCGGTTTCCAGCAGCGCCGTATATTGCTTGGTGAGCGAGGCCTTGGGCTCGGTGAGGATGCGCAGAAAATCATCGACGGTAAGCGACTTCAGCTCGACGCGAATGGGAAAGCGTCCCTGTAACTCGGGGATAAGATCGCTGGGCTTGGAGACATGAAACGCGCCGGCGGCGATGAAGAGAATGTGGTCGGTGCGCACCATGCCGTAGCGGGTGTTGACCGTGGTTCCCTCCACGATAGGCAGAATGTCGCGCTGCACACCCTCGCGTGAAACATCAGGACCGTGGCCGCTCTCGCGTCCGGCAATCTTGTCGATCTCATCGAGGAAAATGATGCCGTTGGATTCGACGCGCTCCACCGCCGCGCGGTTGACGGAATCCATGTCGATCAATCGGCCCTCTTCCTCGTCGACCAGGTAATCAAATGCATCAGCCACCTTCATCTTGCGCTTCTTGCTGCCGCCGCCGAAGATGTTGGGCAGCATATCCTTGAGGTTCATCTCCATGTCCTCAAGGTTCTGATTGCTGATGATGCCGAACTGCGGCATGCCGCGCTCGCGCACGTCCAGCTCCACCATGCGCTCGTCTAGCTTGCCCTCGCGGAACTGCTGGCGCAGCTTTTCGCGGGAGCGCTGATAACTCTCCGTTCCGGGTAAGGTGAGCTGACCCTCCTGTGCGGGCGGGGTTGGCGGCGGAGGCGGCAGCAGCACATCCAGCAGGCGTTCCTCGGCATTCATCTCTGCGCGGTCTTCCACTTCCTCCAGGCGTTCCTCGCGCACCATGTCGATGGCGATCTCCACCAGGTCGCGAATCATGGATTCCACATCGCGGCCCACGTAGCCAACTTCGGTGAACTTGGAGGCTTCCACTTTGAGAAACGGCGAACCTGTGAGCTTGGCCAGACGGCGGGCGATTTCGGTTTTACCAACGCCCGTGGGCCCGATCATGATGATGTTCTTGGGCATGATGTCGTCGGCGATGTCGGGCGGCAACTTCTGGCGGCGCTGGCGGTTGCGCAGCGCGATGGCCACGGCGCGCTTGGCGGCCTTCTGGCCGACGACGTGCTTGTCCAATTCAGACACAATTTCGCGCGGAGTCAGCTCGTCCAGCGAGAGCTCTTGTTCTTCGGCGGATGCAGGCAGGTAGATGGCCATGGATCAATGCGCAGGCGGATCAAGCCGCTAGCTCTTCAACTCCTCAATCGTAACGTGGTGGTTGGTGTAGATGCAGATTTCGCCGGCGATCTGCATGGCCTTTTCGGCGATCTCGCGGGCGCTCAGGTTGGTGTTTTCCATCAGCGCGCGTGCGGCGGCGGTCGCGTAAGGTCCACCGGAACCGATGGCGGCCAGTGGCTCGTCGGGATCAATGACATCTCCCGATCCGGAGATCAAAAATGTCTGCCCAGCATCGGCCACCACCAGCAGTGCTTCCAGGTTGCGCAGCATCTTGTCGGTGCGCCAGTCCTTGGCCAGTTCGACCGCGGCACGGTTCAGGTTGCCGGCGTACTGTTCCAGCTTGGATTCAAAACGGGCGAAGAGTGAGAAGGCGTCGGCCGTGGAGCCGGCAAACCCGGCGAGAATCTTGTCCTGGTAAAGGCGGCGAATTTTGTTGGCCGAATGCTTCAGCACGTGGTCGCCCAGCGTGACCTGGCCATCGGCGGCCATCACCACCTGTCCGTTGCGGCGAACGCAAATCACGGTAGTGGAACGAATTTTGTTACGAGACCGGTTGCGATTTTGGGAATCAGGCGCCGGTCCGGGATTTTTGCGAAAAGCCATGAAAAAACCTCTGAAAACACAGCATCTTGCTGCGAAAAACTACATCAAGACGCAGTCACGAGTATATCGCAGCGCGTTAACCGGGATGCGACGGCATGAAACCATAACCGGTTTTACAACCCGTCCGGCCTCACAGGCCCCCGCTGAGGTATTCTCTAGTCAGGGACCGAAAGGGAAGTGAACCGCCTCGAATGAATCAACTCAGTGCAAATACGTGGGTGATTGCCGCAGCCGCAGCTTTTATCGTCGCGCTCCTTGTGGCGGGTCTCTGGCTGCTGCTGCGCAAGGGTCCTACGCCGGATGAGCGCGAGCGAGCGCGCCGTCAATTTCTGTCTCACTCCGGGCGCGTAGTGGACGGCATGTTGCTGGACATCTGCGAGGTCGAGGGCGCAGCAAAAATCAAGAACGGGCCAAGCCGCACCCTGACCATGCTGCTTTACAGCTATCGTATCGGCGGCGTGGACTACGAGTCCTCTCAGGACGTTACCGACCTGCTCCGCGAAGGGGATGCGGCCCAGGTGCGTGCAGGCTTCCCCTGCTCGGCGCGCTACCAACCGGGCAACCCGCAGAACAGCATCGTGGTGTCAGAAGAGTGGAGCGGCCTGAGGGCCGGTTTGCCGGTTTTGCCCTCCTTCGAAGATCCTGATCCGATCGATACGAGCCATCTGGAAGTATTGCGTCCGGGGCGCGGGTAAACGGGCTGCGGATAAGGCTGTTGCATGACCGGCCGCATTGAAACTATTGAATCGCAGGTCAAACATTTGTTCTATCCCACCCTAGATCACCCCGATGACAAAGACCTGTCGTTACCACCCCAGGAAGCAAATGCCGTTTCTTGTGGACCCCGGTTGTTGGGGATATTGAAGCTGCAAGAACAAAGACGAGATGAGGGTGGAGCACACATTCGGCTTGCTGCGCATTGGCTTGCCGTCTTTCATAAAGAGGACCTACTCATGATGCTACGAAAGCCGCTTGCCTCACTGGTTTTTCTGACGCTGGTTTCATCCGCATTCATTTCCAGGCCGCTCGGGGCCCAATCCGCTGCTCAGCCTGCACAAGCTGCGGTCTTCGGCTACACGGACTTCACTGCGCAGGCCAAGATCGAGGAGAAATTCCTCGCCGTTCCCGACGCCAGGCTGGCCGGAGAGCATCTGAAAACACTAACCGCGGAGCCGCATCTCGCCTCGACTCCCGAAGATCACAAGACCGCCGAATACGTGGCTCGGAAGTTTCGCGCCGCCGGCCTGGAGACGGAGATTGTCCCGTTCCGCGTCCTGCTGAACCAGCCCAAAGAGGTGCGTGTCGAGGCTTATGATTCCAGTGGCAAGTTGCTGATGAGTGGGCCTACGCGGGAGCACGTCGATGGCGATCCATTCCAGGACGATCCACGAGTGGTGATGCCGTTCAACGGCTCGTCAGGGTCGGGCGATGTAACCGCTGAGGTGGTTTACGCCAACTACGGCCGTCTGGAAGACTTTGACCTGCTGGCTTCGCGACACATCGACCTGAAAGGCAAGATTGTCCTGGTGCGCTACGGCAGCAACTTCCGAGGCGTGAAGGTTTTTATCGCCGAGCAGCGCGGAGCGGCCGGCGTACTGATCTATTCCGACCCGCAGGACGATGGCTTCACTAAAGGCGACGCTTATCCCGTGGGGCCGTGGCGGCCGGAGACAGGCGTGCAGCGCGGGTCAGTGCAATACATGTTTGAATATCCGGGCGACCCGGAGACTCCGGGCGTTGCATCGACGCCGGAGTTGCCCGACTCGGCCCGCGTCTCGCCCTATGGCAGCCAGCCCCGCATCATCTCCATTCCCATCAGCTACCACGACGTCGCACCGATTCTGCAGGCTCTCAAAGGCTCCGGAGTGCCTCAGGGCTGGCAAGGCGGGCTGGGCTTCCGCTATCACATCGGAACGGTTGAGGGGCAGGGAAGTGTGCGCGTTCACCTGGTCTCCGTGCAGGATTATCAGCGCCGCATCATCTGGGACGTTATCGGCAAGATTAAAGGAACAGAGTACCCCGACGATTGGGTCGTGATCGGCAATCACCGCGACGCCTGGGTTTACGGCGCTGTAGATCCCTCCAGTGGCACTGCGGCCATGCTCGAATCGGTACACGGAATTGGCGCGCTGCTGAAACAGGGTTGGCGGCCCAAGCGGACAATCGTCTTTTGCAGTTGGGACGCCGAGGAAGAGGGCCTGATCGGCTCGACGGAGTGGGTGGAGCAGAACGCCAAGGCGCTGGAACACGCCGTAGCCTACTTCAACACCGATGTGGCCGTTGCCGGGCCGGATTTTTCCGCCGCTGCTGTTCCCTCGCTCAAGGAGTTTCTCCGCGAGCTGACGCGCTCGGTTCCCAGCCCGCTGGGCGGGACGGTCTATCAGCAATGGAGAACCAATTCCGCAGGCAGAAATGAGCATCGCCGCTCCAACGCCCCGCCCGTGGCCGGCGAAGAGGTGCATGTGGGCGACCTCGGCTCAGGCTCCGATTTCACGCCCTTCCTGCAGCACGTTGGCGTGCCTTCCACCGACATCAGTTCCGGCGGCCCGTATGGCGTTTATCATTCGGTCTTCGACAACTACGCCTGGTATACGCTGAACGCCGACCCAAATTTCGTTTATCTGCAGGAGATGGCCCGCGTCTTCGGTCTGGAAGCCCTGCGCATGGCCGACGCTGACGTGTTGCCCTACGACTACGTAGCTTACGCGCGCGAGATCAGTTCGTATATTGAAGCGGCCAAACACAGAGCCGCGGAGCAGGAACTTTCGCTGGACTTTGGCGCTGCGCAGGCTGCCGCAGTGCGCTTTTCCGTTGCGGCGGAGCACGTTCGCGGACTGCAAATTGCCGCCTCCGGCAATCTTCCAAAGCTCAACGTAGCTCTTCGCCAGGCCGAGACCGATCTCACCTCAGAAGCCGGCCTGCCCAATCGCCCCTGGTTCCGGCACACCATCTTCGCCCCCGGCGAGTACACAGGCTACGCGGCGGTGGTGATTCCCGGCGTCAACGAGGCCATTGACAGCAAAGATCAGAAACGGGCCGCGCAGCAATTGACGGTGCTGACCCAGGCGCTCAACCGGGCGGCGCAAACGCTGGAGGGAGCGCGGTAAGCTGGTTTCGCTCTTACTACGGTTGACCCAGCCCGGTATCGCCCGTATCTTTAAAGGGTGACGATGAAAATTTCCCCCAACACACTTCGCATCGGAATCGCGGTGGCCATAGTCGTGGGCACCATTGTCTGGCTGGCCATGTCCGGCATTGGCGCCAGCAAGAGCTACTATGTAACCATTCCCGAGCTGAGCGGGATGGGCGACAAGGCTTTCCACAGCCAATTGCGCGTGGAGGGCTTCGTGGTGCCCGGCTCCATCGAGCAGAGCGGCACCCATGTGACCTTTGTATTGAACGAATTCGAGAGCCACTCTCCCAAGGCTGCGACAGGGCGCGTGCTCACGGTCAACTACAAGGGCTCCGAGCCGCCGCCGGACACCTTCAAGGACGACGCCCAGGCCCTGGCTATGGGCACCTATGGCCGCGACGGCGTTTTCCATGCGAGCGTCTTGCAGGCCAAGTGCGCCAGCAAGTATGCACCAGCCCAGCCGGGTAACGCTCAACCCGGCACGAAGCCCATGCAGCCTGCCGTGAAGCCGAGTGCTCCAGCCGCGCAGCCGGCCACGGACTCGCGCGCCGCTGCTGCTGACACCACGCACCCTGCCGCGGCAAACTGATCGCAATGACTGCTCCAGCATCCGAGACCGCCAGTTCGACTGCTAGCGCCCGTCTCGACGGCGTCTCCAAGCTCTTCGGCTCATTTGCCGCGCTACGTCAGGTTACGGTGGAGTTGGAGCAGGGGTGTTGCTACGTTCTGCTGGGCGAAAACGGCGCGGGCAAATCCACGCTGCTGCGCATTCTGGCCGGCCTGCTCCGGCCCAGCTTCGGTTCAGTCACGGTTTTTAACGGCGTTGATCCTCACGACGCCCGCGAGCGCATCGGCTACATGAGCCACGCACCCATGCTCTACGACGAGCTGACGGCAGTGGAAAACCTCAGCTACTTTGCCAGCCTCTATCCCGGCCGCGCCTGCCTTGCGCCTGCCGAGGCCCTGCGCCAGGTGGGCCTGGACCCGGAGCTCGATCGCATCCTGGGTAAGTATTCGCAGGGAATGAGGCAGCGCACCTCGCTGGCTCGCGTGCTGATCTCCGTTCCCGAACTGCTGCTGCTCGACGAGCCTTTCTCCAACATGGACGTGGAGAGCGCTCACCAGATGGTCGAGCTGCTCGCCCGGTTTCGCCAAAGCAACCGGACGATTGTTTTGACGACGCATCAGCGCGAGCTGGCTGCGCCCATCGCCGACTGGGTGCTGACTCTGCACGCCGGTCGGGCTCGAATCTCTCGGCATTCCCTTCGAACTCCAGGAGTACGAGGTCGATCCGGAGGATTTGTCGGCCTTGACAGTTGCCAAAAAAATTGGGATGCCACCCGAGCAGGTCTTCAAGACATTGCTGACCACCGGCGGGCACGATTCCTACGTCTTTGCCGTCATTCCCGGCAACGCGGAGCTGGACTTCAAGAAACTGGCTCGAGCGGCTGGCTTGCGCAAGGCCGAGATGGTCCCGCTGAAAGATGTACAACCGCTGACGGGCTACATTCGCGGCGGCGTCACGGTCTTTGGCGCAAAAAAAGCCTTTCCTGTCTTCGTCGATGAGACGGCAATTCTCTTCGACAAGATCAGCGTTTCGGCCGGCACGCGCGGTACGCAGCTTATTCTTTCGCCCGCCGACTACCTGAGAGCCGCGCAGGCCCAAACCGCCGACCTGACCAAATCCGCAGCACCGGAGGGCCACAACCCATGACCCGCGCCCTGTGGACCCATCTGGTCAAAGACCTGCGCATTGAGCTGCGGACGCTGGACGCCCTCGTCTCCATGCTGTTTTTCTCTCTGCTGGTGGTTGTGCTGTTTTCCATCGCCTTTGACCCGCGCGGAGCCTTTTCCCAGCAGATCGCCGGCGGCGTACTCTCGGTGGCCACCATGTTCGCCTCGGTGAGCGCGCTGAACCAGGCCTGGGCGCGCGAGATTCGCCACCAGGTTATGGACGCGCAGCGCATGACGCCCGCTCCGGGCGCGGAACTCTACCTGGCCAAGGTGATTGCGAACTTTCTCTTCGTCACGGTCGTCCAGGTGATACTGGCGCCGTGTTTTTTCATCTTCTATAACCTTCATATTGCGGGCCAGGCGTGGCTGCTGGTGGTGGTGCTGCCGTTGGGTACATGGGCGCTGGTGGCGAACGGCATCTTCTTTGCCGCGCTCTCCATCCGCAGCCGTAACCGCGAACTGCTGCTCTCGCTGATCCTGTTTCCGATCTTCATTCCGGCTCTGCTGGCCATGGTGCAGGCCACCACCGCCATCCTCACCGGCGAAAGCGACCCCACGCTGTGGATCAAGATGCTGGTAGGTTACGACATCATCTTCACCACGGTGAGCCTGTTGCTGTTTGACGTGGTGTTTCACGCGGAATAGCAGGAGATGCCGACGCGAAAGATATTGGCTTCTCCATTCCGTCCATGAGCCGGCAAAAGCCCCCCTTGCTACCGTTTTGGGATTGCGTTTTCGTTTATGGAAATGCCCTTGAAAATGCTGTGACCATCAGCACTCGACAGTGTTTCGTGCGGGTGATACGCTTCCCGTGGGGTTTCCCCTGGAAATTTCCATCGTTTTTCCGGGTCCGTTCGTGGTAAACCATCAAAATTTCTGCTTGGAGGATTTGTGGACATTGTTCAGTATTGGGTGTACTTTTTTCTGGGCGTAAGCGTGCTTTCGCTCTTTGTAGCCTGGCTGTTCGCGCGCCAAGTGCTGGCCGCGGACACAGGAACCTCGGCGATGCAACAGATCGCTGGCGCCATCAAGGAAGGCGCCGAGGCATTCTTGAAGCGCCAGTACAAGACCATCTATATACTCTCCGTGGTGGCGGCGATCCTGATCTACGGCCTCTACCTCTTCCTGGGCAAGGGGCAGCCCTTGGCCATCAAGACGGTCGTCAGCTTCTTTGCCGGCGCGGTCTGCTCCGGCATGGCCGGATTCATCGGAATGTTCGTCTCCATACGCGCCAACCTTCGCGCGGCCTCGGCGGCGCGCACCAGCCTTAACGGAGCGCTCAAGATTGCGCTGCGCGGCGGCGCTGTCTCCGGCCTCTCGGTGGTGGCTCTCTCGCTGCTCGGTGTGGGAATCATCTTCCTGGCCTTCGGCGGCATGGCCAATCCCGGCGATGTACCTTATGAGATCGTGGGCTTCGGCTTCGGCGCCAGCTTTGTGGCCCTCTTCGCCCAGCTCGGCGGCGGCATCTACACCAAAGCCGCAGACGTGGGCGCTGACCTCGTGGGCAAGGTCGAAGTCGGCATTCCCGAAGACGATCCCCGCAACCCGGCTGTCATCGCCGATCTCGTCGGCGACAACGTGGGCGACTGCGCTGGCCGTGGAGCCGACCTCTTCGAGTCCACCGCCGCGGAGAACATCGGCGCCATGATTCTGGCCGTTGCGCTCTTCCTCAAACTCAAGTCCATGCCCGGCATACCACCGGAAGCGCTGCTGCTGGCCATCTTCTTCCCGCTCGTGGCCCGCGCCTTCGGCCTCATTGCTTCGATCGTCGGCGTCTTCAGCGTCAAGCTGAAAAACGAGGATGAGGACGCGATGGTTGCCCTCAATCGTGGCTACCTGGTGACCACGGTTCTTGCCGCCGGCGGCTTCTGGGTCGCTGTTAAGTACCTCCTGGGTGACATTCCGGGAGCAAACTGGCAGTGGTTCTTCTATGCCGGCTTGATCGGCATGGTCATGTCCTTCCTCTTCGTCTGGATCACCCAGTACTACACCGAGTGCCAGTATCGTCCGGTGCAGTCGATTGCCAAGAGCTGCAAGACCGGCGCGGCCACTGACATCATCAGCGGCCTTGCCGTCGGCATGGAGTCCACCGCCGCACCGGTGGTTGTCATCTCTCTCGCCATTCTGGGCAGCTTCTACTGCGGAAAATTTGCCCTGCCGATGGTGGATGGCACCAGCGCCGGACTCTTCGGCACCGCCATCGCCACCATGGGAATGTTGGCCACCTGCGCCTACATCCTGGCCATGGACACCTTCGGCCCCATCACCGACAACGCAGGCGGCATCGCCGAAATGTCGCATCAGCCGGAAGATGTACGCAAGCGCACCGACCGTTTGGATGCCGTGGGCAACACCACCAAGGCGCTCACCAAAGGCTATGCCATTGGCTCCGCGGCCTTGGCGGCCTTCCTGCTCTTCTCGGCCTATATCGATGAAGTCAATGAGCTGATCGTCAAGAAGTTCGGATCGACCGCTCATCTGCTCTCTTCGATCGATATCAGCAAGCCCCCTATCTTCGTGGCCTCGCTGATCGGCGCGGCGCTGGTTCTGCTGTTCAGCTCTCTGGCTATTCAGGCTGTGGGAAAGAGCGCCTACGCGGTCATTGAAGAGGTTCGCCGCCAGTTCAGGGAAGATCCGGGCATCATGGCCGGAACCTCGAAGCCCAACTACGGCGCATGCGTGGACATGGTCACCAAGGCCGCGCTCAAGCAGATGGTGGCTCCCGGCCTGCTGGCCGTGGGCGTGCCGATTTGCGTCGGGTTAATATTCAAATTCTTCAACACTGCGCTTGACCCGACCCTGGCTGCAGAGGCCGTGGCCGGCTTGCTCATGGTGGGCACCATCAGCGGCATCCTCTTCGCCATCTTCATGAACAACGGCGGTGGCGCATGGGATAACGCCAAGAAGCTGATCGAAACCGGCGCCTACGGTGGCAAGGGTTCCGACGCGCACAAGGCAGCCGTAGTGGGCGACACGGTCGGCGATCCCTTCAAAGACACTGCTGGCCCCTCGCTCCACGTGCTGATCAAGCTGCTCTGCACGGTCACCTTTGTCATGGCGCCGCTGTTCCTGTAACGCCTGGCAACCACCCCGCCAAATCAGGCGGACAATAGAAATGCCCAGCGGCCCCACGCGCGATTGCGTGGGGCCGTTTGGTGTTTGGGTCTTCTGCTCCCTCAACGCCGCCCATGCGAGCGATTGGCCGCATCACAGGTGCTTTGGCAAAGTTGGCCAAAAGCTCTATACTCAAGCTGAGGTACCCCTATGCCGACTCGCAATGTCAGCCTGACCAAAGAGCTGGACCAATTCATCGCCGCCAAGGTAGAGGCCGGACTCTACGCCAACGCCAGCGAAGTGATGCGCACCGCCCTGCGTGTTTTTGAGCGGGATGAGCGGGAGTATGAGGAGAAGATGGCAGCATTGCGAGCGGCCATCGATAAGGGACTTGCCAGCGGAATCGCCGAACCGGGCGTATTTTCTCGGATACGCAAGAAATACGGGCTTCCGGAAAGAAAGGCTTGACGATGCTTCAAGTTGATGTTTCCGTTGAGGCCGAAGAGGATATTGACCAGATTGCGGAATATACGACAAGAACCTGGGGATGGCGACAAACAAATCATTACCTCGCCAAGCTGGAAGATGGTTTCAGTCTCCTGGTTCAGAATCCTTCCATCGGGAGATCTTGCGATTCAATCCGTCCTGGCCTACGCCGCTTTGAGATTGGCAAGCACGTTGTGTTTTACATTCTGGAACCCAACTGTATTCTGATCGTGCGCGTCCTGCACCAACAGATGATTCCGGACAAGCCGCACTTCGAGCAGTGATTGCTCGTTAGTTGCTCGTTCCTGCTGCCCTCTTCCGCGTATATCCGACCAAATCTCCACATCTCCCACAGCCACACCCTGCATCTGCACCATTTCTGCGTCTTGTACCCGACCCCGGCAAGGACTAGGCTTGGGTTTTGGGGGTGACGCTGTCGTACATTCCCAGGTTTGCACCGGATTTAGGGCAGATTTGACAGGCGGAAACCCGTGCCCCGCAAGGGTCTTTAGAGCTTTCCACAGGCAAATGCCTTTGTTTGCAAAGTAGGTGCTTGAAACGTCAACAAAATACAAGATGTTGTGGTTTTTAGTTGACATGTACCACAGACAGAGGTACTTTTTCATCTGCGGCCTTAAACGGGCTTTTAACAATCTATGGTGTGAGCGTTCCACCTGGAGGCCGCTGAGAACAGAGAATTCGCGGCACTTTTTCATCCCCGTTTCCGTTCTTTGACCAGGATTAATTCTGACTCCATTCAGGCCGCACTGAGCCGGAGAGGAGCCGATGTTTCAACCGATTTTTTCGACTGAGAGGGTTTTATGAACGAGGTCCAGTCTCATTCCGCCGCCGCCCAGCAGACTCCCCAGACCCAGAGGGGCCTGATCTTTACCCGTCGCTTCACCACTGAGGGCGTCTCTCCTTATGACGAGATTCAGTGGGAGCAGCGCACCGCTTCGATCTCCGATCACAACGGCAACTCCATCTTCGAGCAGAAGAATGTCGAGGCGCCGGTCGACTGGTCGATCACCTCGACCAATATCGTGGCATCGAAGTACCTCCACGGGCATGTGGGGACCCCGGAGCGTGAGACGGGGATTCGCCAAATGGTGGCGCGCGTGGCGGAGACCATCCGTGACTGGGGCCTGACCGGCGGTTACTTTGCCTCCCCCGAGGATGCGGCCATCTTCCACGACGAGCTGGTCCACATGCTGCTGACGCAGAAGGTGGCCTTCAACTCGCCGGTGTGGTTCAATGTGGGCTGCGACCGGCTGGAGCCGGAGGCGGATGGGCAGAACTGGCACTGGGATCCCTCCACCGGCGGAGTGAAATTCTCCTACTCGGGCTACCGCAATCCCCAGTGCTCAGCCTGCTTCATTAACGCGGTGGACGATTCGCTGGACTCGATTCTGACCTTGGCCAAGACCGA
This sequence comes from Occallatibacter sp., assembly GCA_050013195.1. Classification (GTDB taxonomy): domain Bacteria; phylum Acidobacteriota; class Terriglobia; order Terriglobales; family Acidobacteriaceae; genus Telmatobacter. The sequence goes on along the minus strand of JBEKFS010000002.1, from coordinate 5,656 downwards.
GGGGATGCTCTTCAAGTGGGGCTCGGGCACGGGAACTAACCTGTCTCCGCTCCGCGGCTCGAAGGAGCAATTGTCGGGCGGCGGCCAGGCTTCGGGTCCCTTGAGCTTCATGCGCGGCTTTGACGCCTTTGCCGGGGTCATCAAGTCGGGAGGCAAAACCCGTCGTGCCGCCAAGATGGTAATTCTCAACGCTGACCATCCGGATATTATCGATTTTATCGAGTGCAAGGCTAAGGAAGAGGCCAAGGCCTATTCGTTGATCAAGGCCGGCTACGACGGCTCTGGGCCGGACTCGGAGGCCTTCTCGTCCATCTTCTTCCAGAACGCCAACAACTCCGTCCGCGTCAGTGACGAATTCATGCGCGCCTACGAGAACGACGGCGACGTTACAACCTATACAGTGAAGGACCACGAGCCGGTAGCGACCTACAAGGCGCGCTACATCATGCGCAAAATTGCCGAGGCTACCTGGCAGTGCGGTGATCCCGGCATGCAGTTTGACACCACCATCAATCGCTGGCATACCAGCAAGAACACGGCGCGCATCAACGCCTCAAACCCCTGCTCGGAGTACATGTTCCTTGACAACTCGGCCTGCAATCTGGCCAGTTTCAATCTGATGAAGTATGTAACGCCGTCGGGTGGCTTTGACATTCCCGCCTACCGGCACTCCATCTCCGTGGTCATTACCGCCATGGAAATTCTGGTGGACAATTCGGGCTACCCCACTGAGGCCATCGCCCGCAACTCCCACGACTATCGCCCGCTGGGGCTGGGCTACGCCAACCTGGGAGCGCTGCTGATGTCCATGGGCCTGCCCTACGACTCCGACGCCGGCCGCGACTTTGCCGCCACCATGACAGCGATCCTCACCGGCCAGGCCTACCTGCAATCGGCAATCCTTGCGGCAAACTGCCTGCCGATAGCCTCGGCAACTCCGCTGACCGCCAATGTCGACCACCAGGGCGGCGCCTGCCCCGGCTTCTACGTCAACCGCGAGCCATTCCTCGACGTGATTCGCATGCACCGCGCCGAGGTCAACAACATTGGCCGGTCGTGCCAGAGCGGCGAGCCCTTCAGCGTGCCCCAACTCGACGCCTTGATTGACGCCAGCCGCGAATGCTGGGATATGGCCCTGGTATACGGAGAAAAGCACGGCTATCGCAACTCACAGACCACGGTGCTCGCGCCCACCGGAACCATCGGCTTCATGATGGACTGCGACACCATGGGCATTGAGCCGGAACTCGCGCTGGTCAAGTACAAGAAGCTGGTAGGCGGCGGCAATATCAAGATCGTCAATAGCACCGTTCCTGAAGCCCTCTTCAAGCTGGGCTATCTCGCGGATGAAGTGAACGCCATCGTCAGCTATGTGGACGCCACCGGCACCATCGAGGGCGCGCCCGGCATCCGGCCGGAGCATCTGTCGGTCTTTGATTGCAGCCTTAAGCCCATCAAGGGCACGCGCACTATCCATTACATGGGCCACATCAAGATGATGGCCGCAGCGCAGCCGTTCCTCTCCGGCGCCATCTCCAAAACCATCAACCTGCCTCACGAGGCCAGCATTGAGGAGATCTCCGAGGCTTACGCCGAGGGCTGGCGTCAGGGGCTCAAGGCTGTGGCCATCTACCGCGACGGTTCCAAGGGAACCCAGCCGCTCAATACCAGCATGGACAACCGCCACGATTCTGCAGTTCAGGACGCTGCCGGCAGCCGCGTGCTGTTGCAGTTAGCCGCTGGCCAGCCCGCCGCTGAAGCCGACCTCAAAGCTCTTGAAGGCAGAATCGGCGATAAGATCGAAGTTCCCGTGCAACAGGTTCTTCTTGCCGCCTCCGCCTTCCAGCGCGCACTGAACGAGATCAATAAGGCTGCATCCGTGCCAGTTCTCCAGCCCACCGCCGCGCAGGATGCCGTCAACCCTGAGGCACAGGACCTGAACGGCCCGCCGCGCGCCATCCGCCATCGCCTGCCCGGCGAGCGCGCCTCGGTCACCCACAAGTTCGAACTCAACGGCCACGAAGGCTACATCACCGTCGGCCTCTATCCCACCGGGCAACCGGGCGAAATCTTCATACGCATGGCCAAGGAGGGTTCCACCGTCTCCGGCATGATGGACGCCTTTGCTACCTCCATCTCCATCGCCCTGCAGCATGGCGTTCCCCTTACATTGCTGTGCAATAAATTCGCCCACACCCGCTTCGAGCCTTCCGGCTGGACCGGCAACCCGCAAATCCGCATGGCCACCAGCATCATGGACTACATCTTCCGCTGGCTCGATCTGCGCTTTCACTCCGGCACGCAGTTGGCATTGTTCTCCGGGCTCATTCCGCAGGCTTCGCAATTGCCCGCCTCGCCCAGCATGGCGCCGGAGACCGAGCCGTACCAGGATTTGTTAGCCCAGAACCACCTTGCCCAGTTGGCCGAGGAGGTCGCCAAGCGGCTTAATCAGGTCAGCGTCCCAATGAGTGGCGGCGGCATTGCTCCCGAGGCGAATGCAGCCTCACCCTACGCAGCGAGCACTGCCCCGGCCCCACATCTCCAGGATCGCGGCATCTACCACGCCGCCGACGCCATGCGCGCAATGTACGAGATGGGCGATGCGCCTAGTTGCCCGGTCTGCGGAGCCATCATGGTCCGCAACGGCTCCTGCCATCGCTGCATGAGCTGCGGCACCACCAACGGCTGCAGCTAGTATCTGATCGTTTTTATTAAACTACTAACTCTGGGTGCCCCAGGTCCCTCGCATTCGGGGACCTGGGATACCATGAAACCCATGCGCGAAGGGGTGAGTGCCCCAGTTCTGGATTTTCAGACTTGGGAAACCACGAACCTCAATGATCCGGATGTCGGGTTTTTATTGTCGGGACAACTTAGAACGTTGAGTAGCTAAACCGAAATTTATCTCATCGTTGTCCGTCACTCCCGGAGGGAGGGGACGATAATAGCCCCGGATGGAGCGTAGCGCAATCCGGGGAATGAGGCCCGCCGAAGAGTTGCGTCCCGTAGGGCCGCAATGAAACCCATCTTCCTCTCCTGAGTTTGGCGAATGGCGGGTGGCGCAGGTCACCACAGTGTTCAATAACTTAAAACTGGGTGCCCCAGGTCCCTCGCATTTGGGGACCTGGGAAACCATGAACCCCATGCACGAAACGCACTCGCGCACCACAGGTGCAGCAAATCTCACCGACGCAGAAACACTATCCGATTCGTCCAATCCCACTTGCCTGCTTCTCGCACCAACCGGCTCAGGGAATTAACCAATCCGCCAATCTCTACTTGCGAGATGGTCTTCTCGTCCACGAAGATGACGCCGCCGTGCTCCTGCCCTTCCTCTGCCCAGGCTTTAAGTAAGGTCATGAGAGTCCGCTGATCATAGGTGACCAGGGTCAATCCCTGCGCCGTCGCTTCGCGCAGGCAAGCCGCGTCCTCCTGACCCAGATAATTGCCACCCTCCCACTCGGCCATTGCGTGAACAACCAGCGTCTGGTTGTGGCGCCGCAAGCCTGCGGCTACGCCGGGTGAAATATGCTCGTCAAGAAGCAACTTGAGCATCAGCGCTTGGCCGCTTTTCCGGCGACAAACTCCACGGCCTGAGGCAACATCCGTTTCAGCGCATTGAAGTCCATCGCGTCATTCTCGGCCAGGGCCTCGGCGATCTCCTCGGGAAACGCCTCAATATAGTTCAACGCCGCTTGTACCTGAAACACGGGCCACTCCAGGTGTTTCGCCACCGCCCCCAAGTCCTGCTTGTAACTCCGTAGCAACATGGCCACCTGCCACACCGCCAGACGACTGCCCTGCATATAGGCCTGCCGCCCCACCGCCGAGTCCCGAAAGTCGATATACGCAAACTCAGAGCGGCGCAGGCCCTCCTCCACCAGCCGAGCGCTGGCGTCGCTCGTGGTCCATCCATGCCGTCTGGCCATTCGTTTGAGACGTTTTCCGCTTTCCGCGGGAAGGCGCATGCTAATGACCATCGAAGAAGCTGTACTCATGGCAGAATCCTTACATTGTCACTCATGTAGGCATTGTAGCACATATCCGCCGGAATGCCGGGTGCCCCCGGTCCCTCGCAGTTGGGGACCGGGGATTCCACGAACCCCATGCGCGAAGCGCCTCCGCTTAGACGGCCAGTCCCCGCCTGGTAAGCCTGCCCTGAGCCTGCCGAAGGGGCCACTCCCAATCACATTTAGAGCGTGTAAGGAATCCGCACGCCAGCCGTGCCTGCGGGGAAAACTCGCGTGTTGCGGGTGATGAGAATCCGGCCGGCGGCTTCGGCAGTTGCCTGAATGATGGCGTCGGGCAGTTTAATCCTGCTGCTCCTGCGCAAGAGGAATGCACGTTCAGCCACGTCGGCTCCGAGAGTCAAGGTGTAGAAGTTCAGCAGGAAGCTGCGTGCATCCGCCTCGTTGGCAGCGGTTGAGCCTGCCATCACTTCCAACCAGCTGATGACGCTGACCGCGCGATCGGCATGTCTGTCGCACTCGGCGCGGGCCTGCGGAACGCCGCGCAGGTAATCGATGAGAATGTTGGTGTCGAACAGAACTGGCGTCGTTACCATTCCGCGCGCATCCTCTCCTGATACGCAACCCCGTCCTCGGGAAAGTCAGACCATGCTCCAAAGGCCGCATGATTCATCTTCTGGCGGTGGGGCGCAAGAGAGGTTGCGACAACCTGCCGCACAAACTCGGCACGCGAGACGGAAAGCTTTTTAGCCACTTGCGTCAGCAGTTTGAAATCTTCTTCCGGAATGTCAATGAGCGTGCGCATAACGCCTCCCGTGATATATAAACAGTATATCAGTATATGATGCTGATGTATATCGCCTTCTGGATTACGCCGAGTGAGCAAGCCCTATGCAGATTAATTCCTTTCTTCGTTGCACAATGATTTCAGAAGTCTCCCTTCAAACATCGTCCGGTACGTCCACTTCGCCCCTCCTTTCAGCCAAAAGCTGACGGCAGAGGCCGAAACGTCCCGTAACTCCTTATCCAGGAATATTTTGCAGGGAACTCCTTTGTTTTGACGATTTTACAGCGCAACCCTCCTTGTAACCTCAAGAAAACAAGGATTTTGTGCCCAAAGTATGGGTGGGGGTACCCGATGTTCCAGCTTTGTCGTCACATCAAGACCAACGGTAAACGATGCCAATCTCCGGCTCTCGCCGAGTCGGCTTACTGTTATTTCCACGTCCGCACACATGCCATGGCCTCGCCAAACTTCATCAAATTTGATGACCTCAAGCTCCCTTTGCTGGAGGATTCCGCCTCCATCCAGGCAGCGATCTTCAAGATCACATCTGCCTTCCTCAGCGCCCGCCTCGATGCGCGCCAAACCGGCCTGCTCCTCTACGCCGTCCAGATTGCCTCGCAGAATATCGATCGCGACTCCGATCGTGAGAATACCGATATTGTGCGCTCCATGACCGTCACCGATGATTGCGACGAAATGGCCCCTAAAAAGGAAGTCTGCGAGCCCAGCGATTGCCCAGGCTGCAATAAGCGCGACACATGCGACGAGTGCGATCACGGTGAAGAAGACGTGAGGCCGATGAAAGTCGAGAAACGCAGGCTGAGTAGCTCGTCGACCGTGCTGGAGGAAGAGCAGCCCATCGCCCGTGCCGTAGGCGCAGTGTTGGTTAGCCCCGCGCTTC
>JBEKFS010000001.1:0-49324 GCA_050013195.1 Occallatibacter sp. | reverse complement strand
TGGCGAGCGGCGAATTTCAAGACGTGATTCACTATTATCCGATGGACGATCTGGCCGGCACATCGCAGTTTTACCTGGGCGAGATCGCCTACCGTCAGAAAAATTATGCGGACGCCGTGAAATCCTACAACGCCGTGCTGGAAGGCTTCCCCGGCAACGCGAAGGCCCCGGCGGCGCAACTGCGCAAGGGGCTGGCGCTGCTGCAGTTGAATAAAAGGGAAGCGGGCATCACCGAGCTGCGCCTGCTCATCAAGCGCCATCCGCAAACGCCCGAGGCCGCACAGGCAAAATCCAAGCTGACGGCTCTGGGCGTGCACAGTACGGCGCATTGAGCGGGCATCTGCGTAAACGGGTGAGAACCTGACGAGCACCTCTAGCCAAACCCGGGAAGATGGCTGATCAAATTCCCGCATTGTCACAATAGATAGCTGTCTTTACCCCTCCACCGTGCGCTTCAACTGTCCGCAGGCGGCGTAGATATCGCGGCCGCGCGGCTTGCGCAGATAAGCGGGAATGCCCGCGTCAATCAGCGTTCGGCGAAAAGCGTCGACGGCTTCCGGTTGCGGCGTGGAGTACTCAATGCCGGGACCGGGGTTCCATGCAATCAGGTTGACCTTGGCGGGAAGTCCCGTTCGGCGGATGAGGCGGGCTACCTCGGCGGCGTCTTTGGGACGGTCAGTCACCCCGCCCAGCAGAACATATTCAAAGGTAATCCGCTCGCGGGGACGAAGTTTGACCCGGCACACTGCATCGATCACCGATTCAATCGGCCACTTGCGGTTGATGGGCATGATCTCGGAGCGAATGGCGTCGTTGGGGGCGTTGAGGCTGATGGCCAGCTTGGGGCGGAGCTCCGGCGACTCCTGGGCAAAGCGCTCGATGCCGGGGACAATTCCCGATGTCGAGACCGTCATCCGCTGCGGGCTCAGGCCAACTTCGCGCACCAGCAAGCGCACCGCTACCATGAAGTTGTCGTAATTCAGGAACGGCTCGCCCATGCCCATGAAGACCAGGTTTACGCGGTCGCGGCCCACCTCAATGGCGTGACGGTCAAGGACGGCGACAACCTGGCCGGCGATTTCTCCCGAGGTCAGATTACGCTGCAAGCCGAGTTTGGCCGTCAGGCAGAACCGGCAGTTCACCGCGCAGCCCACCTGGCTTGAGATGCAGAGAGTGGCCTGGTGGTATGGCTTGACCGCCTCCGCATTGCTGCCGTCGCCGGTTTCGCCCTCGTCGCCTTCAGGCATCCAGACTGTTTCTACAGTTAGACCATCGCTGCCTGGGCACTCGACCAGGTAGCGTTCTGTGCCGTCGGCGGACTGGAAGACCCGGGTGATTTTAGGCCGGCCCACCTGCCAGCCTTCCGCGGCGAGCCTTAGGCGCAGCGCTTTGGGCAGCGTCGTGATTGCATCCAGTTCTGCAACCCGTTGACGATAAATGGCTTCTGCCAACTGGCGGCCGCGCCAGGCAGGCTCGCCCACCGCGATCATGCGGTCCGCAAGCGCCTCGTCATCCAGACCGAAAAGCCCACGCCCAGCCGATGCGGATGGGTAACCGTCTGACTTGTCAGTGGCTTGCAAATGCACGAATTTGCTCAGATCATCGCTCACGGCTGGGGTCAGCATAGAGCATTTCCCCTACCGGCCGCATTTGTCTTCTAAAAGCTGCGCAATGCCGCGCCTGCCCGCCTTGTCCTACAATCTAAAGACTGGAGGACGATGAACACCGAGCGAAACCTTCGCCGCACCGTACTACCGAACGGGCTGATTGTGCTGACCGAGCGGATGGACTACCTGCGCTCGGTGGCCATGGGGGTGTGGATCAAATCCGGTTCCCGCTGCGAACTGGCGGAGATGAACGGCATCAGCCATTTTGTGGAGCACATGCTTTTCAAGGGCACCCGCTCCCGCACCGCGCAGCACATTGCCCGGGAGATGGACTCCATCGGCGGCAACCTGGACGCCTTCACCGGCAAGGAGACCATCTGCTTCAACGTCAAGTCGCTGGCCGAGCACGTCCCCATCGCCCTGGATGTTCTGACCGATCTGGTGCTGAACCCTGTTTTCGACGCGCCTGAGATTGAGCGCGAGCGCGGCGTGATTTTGGAGGAGATCAAGATTGACGAGGACAACCCGGAGATCCTGGTCCACGAGCTGTTCACGCAGGCCTTCTGGAAGGATCACCCTCTGGGCTGGCCGATTCTGGGCACCTCGAAGACGGTTGCCCGGCTGGGCCGCGAGAGCCTTGTCGCCTATCACGGCGACCGTTTTCACGGCGGCAACATAATCTTTTCCGCAGCCGGAAACCTGGACCACGACCGCTTTGCTGAAGAGGTTGCGGGCAAGTTCTCCACGCTGGTCAGCGGGGCAACGCTCAATGAGCTGCCGGCGCCCGAGGCCAGCGCGCGCATTGTTCTGCGTCACAAAAAAGCTTTAGAGCAGGTACAGATTTGCCTCGGCGTACCTGCGCCGCGCATCACCGATGAGAATCGATATGTCACGTTAATTTTGAACACGGTATTAGGCGGCGGCATGAGTTCGCGCCTCTTCCAAACCATCCGCGAGGAGCGGGGCATGGCCTACTCCATCTACTCGGACGTGAGCCCCTACCGCGACACTGGAACGCTGTGCGTTTTTGCCGGCACCTCGGTGGGCAAGGGCCTGGAGGTGGTGGAGTTGATTCTGGAGGAGTTCCGCAAGCTGAAGCAGGAGCTGCTGAGCGAGGAAGAGCTGACCCGCGCCAAGGACCAGGTCAAGGGCAACATTTTGTTGGGCCTCGAGAGCTCCAACGCGCGCATGGCCAACCTGGCGCGCCAGGAGATGTACTTCCACGAGTTCATTACAGTGGACGAGATTATAGCGCGCATCAACGAAGTGGACGCTGCTCAGGTACAGGCCATGGCGCAACAACTCTTCGATCCCGCCCGCATCGCCGTCACCCTGCTGGGCCGCCTGGATGGGGTCAAGCTGAGGCGGGCGAATCTGGCGTGTTGAAAACAGGAACCAGGGACTAGGGACTGAGGGACTAGTTTTTTGCGGTGCCAGTATAAACAGAGGTGAAACCTAAAGTTTACGGCAATGAAGATTTCTGAAGCCAAGCCGAGCTACGCGTTGCCCGCAAAGATTGCCGTACGCGCGGACGGCGAACTGACGCACCGCGCGCATTCGGAGCCGCTGCACCCCTACCGCACGCCTTTTGCCCGCGATGCCGCACGCATCCTGAACGCGCGCGCCTTTCGCCGCCTGGCCGGCAAGACGCAGGTCTTTCGCCGCCTGGCCGTCGATTCCCCATCCGACCACTTTCGCAGCCGCCTGACACATACGCTGGAGGTCACCCAGATTGCGCGCACCATGGCTCACGCGATGGGGCTGAACGAAGAGCTGACGGAGGCGCTGGCGCTGTCGCACGACATCGGCCATCCCCCCTTCGGCCACGCCGGCGAAAAAGCTCTCGACCAGTGCCTGAGCGGATTTGATCTGGGATTTGACCACAATCTGCATGCCCTGCGTATCGTCACATGGTTTGAAGAGCGCTATGCGGGATTTCGCGGGCTAAATCTGACCCTGGGAATGCGCGAGGGCATCGTCAAGCACTCCCACGACTACTCCGCCGCAACCCATCCGGAGCTGGCCGAATACTTCCTTGACCAATTCCCTCCCCTCGAAGCTCAACTCATCGATCTGGCCGACGAGATTGCCTACCTGACCGCCGATCTGGACGACGGCCTGGACTCGGGCATTCTCACGCTGAGCCAGGTGCGCGAGGATGTGACGCTCTTCCGCGGATTTCACGACGCCGTGCTGCGCGATTACGCCGCCGCTCCGCCCAAGCTGGCCGCGTATGAAACTCTCAAGCGCGTTCTCGACGCTCTGGTCACGAATTTGATGGAAGAGACATGCCGACAGGTCTCTGCGCTGGGGGCAACAACGTTGGACGAGATTCGCCGCGCGCCGCGGCGGCTGGCGGCTTTGAGTCCTGAGATGGAAGCCGCTCGCCTTGCCGCCAAGAAGTTCCTCTACGCCAACTTGTACGAATCTCCCAGCATGGAGGAGGAGCACGCAACCGCCGCCGAAATCATCCGGGAGTTGTTCTCGGTGATCATCGCAGACCCCAGCCTGCTGCCCGCCGACCACCAGGCGGAGATTCCCGCTGAGGGACTGGCGCGCACCGTCGCCGATTACATTGCCGGCATGACGGACAGCTACGTCGAGCAGGCCTGGAAACGTTACTGCGGGCGGTGAATAAGTACAGGGACTAGGGACTAGGGACTAGGCCGAGTGCCACCGCAGCTGGCTTGGCGCAGGCTGAGAAAGATCCACTAAAGTGAAGTCATTGTTATGAGCGAGACTCGATCCATCGATCTTCACAACTTCACGGTGGCGGAAGCGCTGCGGGAGTTTGTGCGCTACTACAATGTGTGCGTCAAAAGCGGATACAGGGGACGCCTGGAGGTGATTCATGGCTACGGATCGATGGGGGGTGGCGGGGTGATTCGCGAGGAGCTGCGCAAATATCTGAAGGCCCACTCGGGAATCTTTGGAGAGTTCCTTGCCGGAGAGAGCCTGCGCAATCCAGGAGTCACGATACTCTACCCCAGGGAAACACTGGCAACGATGCCGCCAGGCCCAAGTGCAGGCATCTCTTCCATCCCGCGCATGAAGCCACCTCGCAAACGCTAGTAACCTGCTCTGTCGGCGGGGACGGTCGATAGCTACCCAGCCTCTTGTAATCTTGTAGATGTGAGAGCTCCCCTGAGAAAAACTGCGCGTCGGTTGGCTGCGAGGTTGCTGTGCGCGGCCATCGCCATGTTCCTGTTTACCGGCCTCGTCTCAGCACAAACAGTGCCTGAGAAGGCCACACCGCTTGCCGGACCGCCCACAGGCGGCGGTTTCTTCCCATTGAGCGAGGTGCATCGCGGGCTGAAGGGCACGGCATGGACGGTCTTTACCGGCGATAAGCCGGAGGCGATGGAGGTTGAGATTCTGGGCGTGCTGAGAGGCGCGCGCGGTCCCGGCCACGACATGATCCTGGCGCAGTTGCTTGGCACAAAGCCCGAATATACCGGCGTAGTGGCCGGCATGAGCGGCAGCCCGGTATACATCGGCAACCGGCTGCTGGGCGCGCTTTCTTTCCGCATCGGGATCTTCAGCAAGGACCCCATCACCGGCATCACACCCATCGAGCAGATGCTTGAGGTGCGGGATCTGCCGTTCGACAGAGATCAGAGAACAGAGATCAGAGATCAGCTTCCGCAAGTGCCGACTGCAGAGAACGTACAGGCCATGGAAACGCCGCTGGTAATGGGCGGATTCAGTCCCGAGGCGATTCGGCTGTGGCAACAGAAGATGGCTGGAACCGGCCTGGAAACGGTAGCGGCCGGGGGGATGGGCGGAAGCTCTGAAAAGACGGCCGAAACGGACGCAGCACCCTCGGAGGCGGCGATTGCCAGCGTCGTGCCGGGATCGGCGGTGAGCGCGCAATTGGTGCGTGGCAACCTGGAGATTGCGGCCACCTGTACGGTGACATGGATTGACGCGAAAGAGTTGCTGGCCTGCGGACACCCTCTTTTGCAGGCCGGGCCGGTTTCGCTGCCCATGACCACGGCGGAGGTGGTGGCCACGCTGGCCTCGCCCCTTAACGCCTTCAAAATAGTGAATACAGGCGCAACCATTGGCGCATTCAGCGAGGACCGCGACGCGGCCATTCGCGGCGTTTTCGGGGCAAAAGCGCGGATGATCCCGGTGCATGTACGCATACACTCTCAACTGCTCGAAATGGGTACATCGACCGACGAGCACAAGGTCAATGTCGAAATTCTGGACCTGCCGTCGCTGACCCCGCAGGCGGTCATGGTGGTTCTCTTTCAATCGCTGCTGGAAACCAACGGCAGCACGGCGGAGACCAGCTACCACCTGACCGGCAGCATCGACCTGGACGGCTATCCTTCCTCGCCCCTGGACCTGTGGGCCTCGGCCGGGGACTCGATGCCGGCGCCTATGAAGGCGGCGTTTGGGATCGCCGGACAGTTTGCGCGGCTCTACTCGAACGGAACCCGGCAAGGCTCGGTCCGCTCGGTCAATCTCGATGTGGAGGCCATTCCACGGCGCGTGGGCGTGGAGTTGGAGGCGGCGCGGCTGGTTTCAGGCAATATGGTTCACGCCGGCGACACGGTGGTGGTGGAGGCGACACTCAGGCCCTGGCGGCAGGCGGCGCGCAATGTGCGGATTGCTGTGAAGTTGCCGACCCGATTGGTCGCAGGCAACGTGCGGCTGCTTGTCTCGGATGCCGGTACATTGGACCGGATTCTGGACCAACCGCACCAACCAAGCCACGCCCCGAATATGGATGAAGCACTGGCACAGGCCCGCCGCCAGCACCCTGCAGACCGCATTTATGTGAGCTTGCTGGCGCCGGAGACGCAGGCCGGCACCCTGGGCAAAACCCTCGTAAGTCTCCCGCTTTCAGTGGCTAACACGCTGGAGCCTATGCGCGCCTCTCAGGATGTAGTCCTGAACGGGGAGTCGGCGGAGCTGGTAACGGATGAGCCTGCTGACGGTGTCCTGAGCGGTTTTCAACTGCTAACCCTGCGCATAGAGCCGGGCGGCGGTTTAAACTAGAAGTGGCGTAGAAAAAGAAATCGATGCCAACATTCAGGGCAGCTCTCCCGCATTCGAGCCGTCTTGCGTGTTATTCCCCTTTGAGGTTTCAGGACTAATCATGACGCAAATTCAAGGACTTGCAGCACATGCAGCTGGCGCCGAACTGTTGTCATTCAAGTACGACCCCGGCAAGCTGGGCCTGAACGAGGTGGAGATCGCGATTACCCACTGCGGAATCTGCCACAGCGACCTCCATCTGATAGCCAACGACTGGGGAATCAGCCAGTACCCGTTCATTCCCGGCCACGAGATCATCGGCAAGGTGACGGCCGTGGGCACTGAGGTGCAGCTGCTCGAGGCGGGCCAACGCGTGGGCCTGGGCTGGCAATCAAACTCCTGCGGGGTGTGTGAATGGTGCACCCGGGGAATGGAAAACTTATGTCCTGCCTCCGAGGGGACCTGTGTCCACAGGCACGGCGGGTATGCGGACCGCGTGCGCGCCAATGCGCGCTTTGTGATTCCGATTCCCGAGGCGCTTGAGAGTGAGCATGCGGCGCCACTGCTTTGTGGTGGCATTACCGTCTACAGCCCCCTCCGCATCCACGGCGTCAACCCCTCGTCGCGGGTGGGCATTGTGGGCATCGGCGGGCTTGGGCACATGGCCATCCAGTTCGCGCGGGCCTTCGGCGCGGAGGTGACGGCGTTTTCTACCTCGGTGGAGAAGGAAGAAGAGGCGCGCGCGCTGGGAGCGCACAACTTTGTAAATTCCCGTGAATCGAAGGCCTTGAAAGACGCGGCTGGAACGCAGGACTTTATTTTGACCACCGTCAACGCTGAGCAGGATTGGGGAGCCTATGTGCAGGCGTTGCGGCCTACCGGGACGCTGTGCTTTGTGGGGGTTCCTCCGTCGCCGATCAGTGTGCAGGCATTTCCGCTCATCAGCGGCCAGCGCTCCATCAGCGGCAACCCAACGGGAAGTCCCTATCGCATCAAGGAGATGCTGGACGTGGCGGCGCGGCACGGGGTTAAGGCCACGACCGAATCCTTCCCCATGGCCCAGGCCAACACGGCCATCGAGAAGGTGAAAAAAGGCAAGGTGCGCTACCGGGCAGTGCTGGCTAATTAGAATCTGAACCGCCGGGCAATTTTTTATTGAAGCGTACCGCAACTTAACCGCGATAATGTTGTCTGAGAATATAGAAGCCGGTTGGGAAGAAAAGCCCAGGAGCCGGCAGTGCTGAGGGCGGAGGGGGTTGTCTCCGATACCCCGGTCCGATAGAAACGGGACGGGCAGTGCAAGTCAGCACAAGGAGGATGTTATGCGGAGATTTCGGCTGGTTCTGATTGCAATGCTGCTGGCTGTGCCGTTCGCGGTGACGGCAATGGCCCAGGATGTGGAGGAAGATGTTGGAGTCGGCCCCGCGCTTGTTGCTGCTCCCATGGTCTACGGGCCTCCGGTCTGCACCTGGGGCTATTACGCTTACTACCCCTATGCCTGCGCTCCATACGGCTATTACGGGCCGGACTGGTTCTATGGCGGCGTGTTCCTTGGCGTAGGCCCGTGGTGGGGCTGGGGCTGGGGTCACGGCTGGGGTCATCATGGATGGGGCCGCGGCGGCTACGGCTATCACGGCGGCTACGGAGCTCGCGGCGTTTCTGCGGGACGAGGCGGCTATGCCGGCGGTGCACGCGGCTATGCTGGCGGCGCACGCGGATATAGCGGCGGCGCTCGCGGATACAGTGGCGGTGCGCGTGGATATAGTGGCGGTGCGCGAGGCGGATCGAGTGGCGGTCATGTAAGCGGCGGCCATGCGGGCGGTTTTAGCGGCGGCGGCGGCCATGGCGGCGGCTTCGGCGGCGGGCATGGCGGCGGCGGCGGACATCGGTAAGCAACTGCGACTTTCATCAAAAAGGCTCGCCTGCTTCGGCAGGCGAGCCTTATTAGTGGGTCGAATACTCAAACAAAGTATGACGGCGAGCGCGAACGATTATTGCGGAAGGACTTCTATGCCCGTCACGGTTGCATAGCCCTCCACGGGAACAAAGCTCAGAAGCAATTTGCCCTGTGCATTCGGCCTGAGGTCCGAGGCTTTGCGAATGACCACGTCGGTCTGACGCGCCTCCCTGACAGGGTTGAAGTTTTTGAGAAGCTCATTTCCATTGCAGAAGACATCGAAGATATGGGCGACCGGCGTTCTATCATCGCCGGAGGGAGTTGACGGCTGGTCCCAGTCGCCGTTGCGCACGGCAAAATGCAGAAATACGGAGTAGGTTCCCGGCGAAACGGGAATCGCATAGGAGAAGTTTCCCCAGCGCTCGGTTTCGTAAAGTTCAGGATCGTCGGTCCCTTTAACCGGGGCCGTGTAGGCCGCCAGTTGTCCACCCTGAAAGTAATTGTCCGGGCTCCACCAGTGGCTGTCGTTGGAGTAATAGGGCGTCTGGCGGGCCAACAGGCGCACGGGCCGGATATGCCCCCGGAATCCGGGCAGAATCTCGATGGCGGAGAGGATGGCCTGTTTGCCGTCCTCGCCGAAAAACTCAAGATGCAGCAGCCCATCCGAAGCCGGGGAAATGTCGGTGAATACCTTGACGTCGGCTGTACGGCTGGCTCCGGCATCGACCACAACATCGAAGCGTGTCAGCAACGATTTACCATTGGCGCGCACGGTCATCAGGCGGTTGCCTTCTCCGCCCGTTCCAGTCGACTCCGGGTCATATACCGTCTCGGCAAAGTGCAGGTGGAGTTCGTAGATGCCTTTTTTCAGGGGAATCGCGTAGCGAAACTGTCCCTGCCGGCTGCTGCGGTAACAATCCTGATTCTGCGTGCGCCAGATGTGCTGCACGGGGCTTTTTACCGCTGTACCGCCATCAAACCAGGCATCGGCGTTCCACAGCTTGCCTGCATGATCGACGAAACTGCGGCTTGCGCCAGCCAGGATACGGACCTCCTCGCCCAAGGGCGGGCCAAGCTGCGATTCCTCGGGCACGGCAAAGGACTGGTTTGATTCAGCCGACGGCGATGCCTGCGTAATATGCCTGAGGATCAGCAAAGCGCAACCGAGTCCAACAGAGAGGAGCGCCAGGGCGGCGACAAGCCACCAGGACCAGTGGCCGCCGCGGAGAAACCGCTGTTGCGTGGGCTGGGTTACGGAGGGTTGGGTTACGGAGCTCACTATATCCGGCCGGTTCGAGCCCCGTGAATCGGCAGCGTTGAACTGCGGAACATATTGACCCAGAGGAATATTGATGTGGAGCCGATGCGATGCGCCTTCGCCGGCGTAGTACTCGGTAAGGCGCTTGCGCAGGCGGTTAGCCTCAACCCGCACAATCGAGTCAGAGTCCTGATCGAAGGAAGGCCCACGATGGAATACTTCCACACCGACGGAGTATTCCTTGATCTGGCGAGCTTCGCCGGCAAAGAGCTTTTCGCATAAATACGACAGCAAATGAGCGAGCGTGGGCGCGCGCGTGAAGCACTCCGAACGAAGCACCGCGTCCAGTTCCGCGCGCTGTGCTCCCAAATCGACAGGCTCTGGGCCTTCATTCGCCATCGTTTCCGCCCCGGACTGATTGTAATGCTATCGTGCATTTAGTGTTTTGACAGCATTTAACGGTTGCGGGGGCGGGAAAAATCGGCATGTAACGGCAGGTAACCCCCCTGTATCTGCCGGTGAGGCACTTGGCGCCGTATACATGCTTTTTGCATGCTCTGGCAGGGCATTGAAGTCAGTTGCGCCAGAAGCAGATTTAACCCCGACGAAACAGACAGGTAGCAGGTATAGCGTTGCGGGCATTTCGCGGGTGATCTTTACTGGAATGGATGCAGGGAGCAGGTCGCCGGAGCCAGCAAGCGCTCCAACCTATGCTTCCGCGCAGGAGAGGTGATCCATGAGAAAACTAATGATGATGCTGGCAGCGATGAGCCTGCTGATGGGCGCGGTGGCGTACGGAAAGACTAACCCCGCCTCGGCAGCGGCTAAGAAGGACAAGCAGGCGGCCGCTAAGTTGGCTGAGGAAAAAGGAGACCTGGATCGCTTGCACAAGGATTACGAGTCGGCCGTTTCCCACTACGAGTCGGCCCTTCGCGTTAACGGTAAAAACGCTGATCTTAATAACAAGATGGGCATTGCCGAACTCCAACTGAAAGAAGATGGATTGGCGCGCAAGTATTTTGGACGGGCGTTGAAGTACAACCCTCAGTTCTTTGCTGCCTTAAACAATCTTGGGGTCCTGGAGCTTCTGGACAGACGGTACAGGTCTTCCATCGGCTACTTCAAACAGGCGCTGGCGCTGGATGAATCGAACGCGCACACACATCTCAACCTTGCAAATGCCTGGATGGGGCTGAGCGAGGTCGATTACGCCATGACCGAATACGCCCGCGCCCTGGAGCTTGACGCCGATGTGCTGAGCACCAGTCCGGAGGGAGTTGTTGCCCAGGTATCGACGCCGGAGCAGCGAGCCCGCATTGCGTTTTTAATCGCCAAATCGTATATGAAACGCGGCAACCTCGACGGAGCCCTGGAGTATTTGCGCAGGGCCAAAGATGGGAATTACCCGGATATGTCCAGTGTCTGGAAGGACCCTGCATTTACCGCACTCTGGACTGATCCCCGCCTGGCTAAGATCGTCAAGCGGTAGATTGCGCGAGAGCAGCGAGGCGGCCGGCGATTTGCTCGGCGGCAGCAGGATGGGCCTGGGTGCGGGCTGCGATAGCCATGGCATCCAGGCCTGCCGGATTTTGTAGCAGGCTGGTGAGGGCGGTGAGCAGCTTGCCGGGAATGTCGAGGTCCTGCTCGTCGAGCATCTGAGCCGCGCCAGCCTTCACCATCTCCTCGGCATTGCGGCGCTGATGGTCGTCTGCGGCGGCGGCAAAGGGAACCAGCAGGGCGGGCTTGCCGGCGGCTGCCAATTCAGCCACCGTGGAAGCGCCGCTGCGGGCCATCACCAGCGTGGCCTGGGCAAAGTGGGCGGGCATGTCGTCGAGAAATGGCCGGACTTGCCAGCGCCTGGGGTCGGCGCCGCTGGCGGCATAGGCGGCTTGAGTCTGCTCAAAGTGGCGCGTGCCGCTTTGGTGGAGAACGGTGAGGCTGGGAACAGCGTCGAGTAGCGACGGAATGATCTGGGGCAGATGGGTGTTGAAGATGCGCGCGCCCTGCGAGCCGCCGAAGATGAGTAGTTGCGGCGCGGCGTTGGCGGGCGGCGAAGCAAGGGTGAAGAACTCCGGGCGGACGGGAATGCCGGTGACTTCGGCGTTGCGGAACCACTTGGTGGCAGAGGGAAAATTTACCGCAGCGGCCTGGACGCGCTTGCCGACGAGGCGATTGGCGAGGCCAGGCATGGCGTTGGGCTCGAAGGCCATGGTTGGGATTTTGAGCTGCAAGGCTGCCGCCATCGCCGGGCCAGAGGCGTATCCGCCCACTCCGAAGACGACATTGGGCTGGAACTCGCGGATCAGCCGCTTGCAGACGATGATGCTGCGGGGCAGATTCATCAGCGTGCGCAGGCGAGTGAGAAGGGAGACATTCTTGAGCTGGCCTACATCGATGAGACGCAGGTTGAAACCGGCCTCGGGAACAAGGTGCGACTCCAGGCCGCGTGCGGTACCGACGAAGAGAATTTCTGCGGAATGGCGGGCGACGAGTTCGCGAGCCACGGCCAACGCCGGAATGATGTGGCCTCCGGTGCCGCCTCCGGCGATAAGAACGCGCAGGTTCGACAAACTTGTTCCTTTCCAGCGCCAAAATCTAATCGCTATGACGTTTTCTATATCGTAACTAAATAATTACCTGCAAAGTTTTGCAAAAATATATATATACCCCCGGGGGGTAGGGGGGGGTAGGGGGTGGGGGGTGCCTCTTCCCCGGTAAGGACCGGTCGCAGAGGCATAGCTTTCCCGTACCCGCTCGACCGCCTTCAGCACTCGACCTCTGCTCCTCATCCCTGCCTGTTTTATGCTGTAAAGATTGTGCGCTAAACGAGGGTAATTATCTGCAA
This sequence comes from Occallatibacter sp., assembly GCA_050013195.1. Taxonomy (GTDB): domain Bacteria; phylum Acidobacteriota; class Terriglobia; order Terriglobales; family Acidobacteriaceae; genus Telmatobacter. The sequence goes on along the minus strand of JBEKFS010000001.1, from coordinate 36,728 downwards.
ATCCCGCGCCGGAAAAAAGCACCTCGTCCGAGTGGCGTGTAACCAGCTCGCGAGCCACGTCCAGCACTGGAATAATGTGGCCTCCGGTGCCGTTGGCGGCGATGAGTACGCGCAGGTTCGACAAATTAACGCCTTTCAGGTGAGATTTTCATCTCCATTGTACCGGGGCGGAGCTTGCGTCGCGGTGGGGGTACCCCCCCACCCCTATTTTGGATGCAAATTCCTTGTTTTCTTGAGCTTACAGATAGGGTTGCGCTGTAAAATCTTCATAACAAAGGAGTTATTTGCAAAATCGTCATTCTAAAGGTAGTTAGCGGTGAATTCTTCCTGTTGCAAGCGAATCTGAGGCGAATCCATCCCAAAAAGAAAGCGACTGCCACCAACGCCCTATTGAACTGTACGAAGCCAGTGTAAGCGAACTTGACGTAATTTTCTGCAAACCACCTCGGCCGGGTGGCGGGTGATCAGTTCGTGAGCCACGGCCAGCGCCGGGATGATGTGGCCTCCGGTGCCGCCTCCGGCGATGAGTACGCGCAGTCGGTCCGTCAGATTGCTTTTTATACCGTTCATCTTGGCTTCAAACCTCGCTTTATTGGATCAAAGCCTTCAGGAAATATGGTTGCCGAGTCATAAATGGCACCTGTAAAATCCGCGCCGTCAAGATTCGCTCCATTAAAGTTCACATCATTGAGAGAAGAGATAGGGCTCCCGCCATTTCATCCAGATACAGTCGAGCACCTCTCAAATCCGCATTGCGAAAAGTTGCCCTGAAGAGAAAGCTCGATCTCAGATCAACATTAACCAATCTGCAAGAATCGAAATTGGCATTACATAAAAAGGCCCCATATAGATCTGAATCGCTGAAATCGGAGCCTTGCAAGTCCGATCCATCAAACGAAATGCCCTCTAGCTCCATCCCTGCAAGGTAAGCATTCCGAATGGTCATACCGTCGAATATTCGACTATCCGGCGGTACTGATGTTGCTATCGTATTTCCGTCCTTGTCGTAAATGTTCATTATTCAGCTCTGTTCTTTGCTTCCAGGCTCGGATGATAACGCAACTGGCTCTGAGAAACGCATTGTCTTCAGATCGCTATACCGCAGGGGCTAAAGCCCGATTTCTTATTAGCCGTCTTGCGGCACGACTAAAGTCGTGCCCTGATAAAACCTAACTTCTACCACAGGCTGTCAGGGGCTAAAGCCCAATTAGTTATTCGCTATCTTGCGGCACGACTGAAGTCGTGCCCTGACGCTTCTTGCGGCTCCGAATAAATTATCGTAACCTGTGAAGCCCGCAATTGTTGCATTTGCAGAAGTCTTCACTGCGTCCCTATGGGACGCAACTCCTCAATCTGCAAACAATCCCAGGATTCCCCCTTCGCTACGCTCAGGGTCCATCCTGGGCTATTATCCTCCGCTCCCTACGGGAGGTTCATCATCACTGATCGTTCTTCGTTAGTCCACTAGTCCCTATTCCCTGTTCCCTATTCCCTGCTTTTAGTCCGCCTTCCTGCTGATGTTGAGCAGGATGCCGATGCTGGCTAACGTAAAGAAGAGCGAGGTTCCACCGGAGGAGATCAGCGGCAGAGGTAGGCCCTTGGTGGGAAGCAGGGCGAGGACCACGCTGATGTTGAAGAAGGCCTGGAGGAGGATGGTCATGGTGATGCCGAAGGCTGTGAGGCGGGCAAAGGGGTCATGGGAGCGAAAGGCGGTGCGCAGGCCGCGGTAGCCGAAGTAGGCAAAGAGAACGAGGAGGATGATGGCTCCGATGAAGCCCATCTCTTCGGCAATGTTGGCGAAGATGAAGTCGGAATAGGGCTCGGGGAGAAAAAAGAGCTTCTGCTGGCCATCCATGAAGCCGAGTCCGGCGACCCCGCCGCTGCCGACGGCGATCAGCGATTGACATGTGTGGTAGCCAGCGGCTCCTGATTCCTTGAGATCCTTGAGATCGCAGACAGGATGAAAAACGAGGCGCTCGAAAACCTGGATGCGCTGATGACGCCAGGAAACCCAAAAAAGGTCCCAGTACAAAAAAGGCAACGATAGGATGACACCGCCGATGAGGAATTTCCAGGCCATGCCGGCCAGAAACATCATCATGGCTGTTACGCCGGCCAGAACCAGCGCGGTGCCCAGGTCAGGCTCGAAAAAAACCAGCGCGATAAAAATCAACGGGATGACGATGGCGCGCGGCAGGGTGCTCTTCCAGTCGCCCATTTTGTCGAGGCGTGAGGAGAGAAACCAAGCCAGAAAAAGAACCAGCACGGGCTTGGCAATCTCCGACGGCTGGAGGGTGAATAAATCGCTGAAGCGAATCCAGCGGTGAGTGTTGTGCGAGCTGGGGATAAAAAAGACCAGCACCAGCAGGAAGGTTGTGACGGAGAGCGCGGAAAAGATGAAGCGCGGGGATTTATAGAGCGAGTAGTCGAGTCGCGAGAGGAACAGCAGAGCCACCAAACCGGCAAGTGCCCAGAGAGCCTGCTTGCCGACGAAAGCGTAGGGAGAGTGATATTTCCCCTGGTCCGCCACTACCGCTGAGGCGGAAAAAACCATCGCCAGCCCCACCGCGACAAGCAGAACGGTGGTGAAGAAGATCCATTTATCGCCCCCAACGCGCTTTGCCATGATTCAGTAATCTCCTGGAGCTGCGATCGATCCCTTAGTTCTTGCGCCGTCCCTACGGGACTCCGTAACGAATTTTGGTATCCCTCTTCCCCACGCTGAAGCGCGGGGCTAACAAACACTGCGCCTACGGCGCGGCTATCAGGACCGTATTTATGCAGCCACCAATAAAGCTCGTACCCTTCAGAGAATTTAAAGCCCGTACTTTCAGAGAATTCAGTTGATAAAATCGCCTTTCATTCCTTCATGTCTTTGACGAGTTGCTTGAAGACCATTCCGCGTTGCTCATAGTTATCAAACTGGTCATAGCTGGAGCAGGCGGGGGCGAGCACTACCACCTCGCCGGGGCGTGCGGCGGCAGCGGCGGCGGCGACGGCCTTGTCCAGCGTTTCGCAGGAGTGGATAGTAACCACGCCGCGCAGGTGCGATTCGATTTTGGCCGCCGCAGCGCCAATGGTGTAGACGGCGCTTACGCGCGCGCGCAGCAGGTCGGAGAGCTGGGTGTAGTCAGAGTTTTTGTCTTTGCCGCCGAGAATGAGGTGAATGCCTCCACTGAAGGCGGCGATGGCTTTGGCGGTGGCGTCCACATTGGTGGCCTTGGAGTCGTTGTAGAACTCGACGCCATTGCGGGTGGCAACGTATTCCAGTCGGTGCTCGACGGCCCGGAAGTTCTCGATGGCAGTGCGGATGGATTTGGCTGATACCCCGGCCAGACGAGCGGCAACCACCGCGGCCAGCACATTCTCCACGTTGTGCGCGCCCTTGAGCGGAATGCCACGCGATGGCATCACGTTTTCCTTGGCGGCATCCTTGGCAGCGCGATAAACGACGGAGCCTTGTTCCAGCCAGGCTCCTTGCGGAACCTGATGCTCAACGGAAAACCAATAAACCTTGGCGGCCGAGCGCGCGGCGGCTTGCTCGCATGGCGTGTTGTCGGCATTCAGCACCAGGCAGTCCTCAGCGGTCTGCGCGGCAAAGATGCGCTCCTTGATGCGGGCGTAGTTTTCAAAGCTGCCGTGACGGTCGAGGTGGTCAGGAGTGATGTTGAGAATGACGGCGATGGAAGGATGGAAGAGTTCCGTGGTTTCAAGCTGGAAGCTGGAGACCTCCAGGACCGACCAGCTTTCGTCGGTGCTGGAGTCGATCAGGGAGACGACAGGGACGCCGATGTTGCCGCCCACCAGTGTGGTCAGGCCGCCTGCGGCAAGGATTTCGCCCAGCAGCGTGGTGGTGGTGGTCTTGCCGTTGGAGCCGGTGACGGCCAGGATCTTGCCCTTGAGGAAGCGGCCGGCCAGTTCCAGTTCACCGATGACCGGCAGACCGAAGCTCTTCACCTGCGCCAGCTCGGGGGTGTCCATCGGCACACCGGGACTGACGACAATCAGATCCTGTCGGCGGAAGGTGAGCAGGCCGTGACCGCCGGTCTCGACCATGATGCCGGCCTCGATCAGGCCGGGAATTTCTTTGGTCAATTGATCGGCCGAGCGCACGTCGGAGACCGTAACCTGGGCTCCGCGGCGGCGCAGAAACAACGCTGCCGCCAGACCGGATTTTCCCAGTCCCACGACCAGAACTTTTTTGCCTTTGAGTTCCAACATCGGGTCTTTTCCTCGGGCTACCACAATCTTCTTCATTGTGCCCTTTTTGGGCCTTGTTTAGCGTAATTTCAGGGTGGTGAGTGCAAACAATGCAAACACCAGGGCGCCAATCCAGAAGCGAACAATGGTTTTCGATTCACTCCAGCCCACTTGTTCGAAGTGGTGATGGAGGGGAGCCATCTTGAAGATTCGCTTCTTGTTGCGCAGCTTGTAACTGCCCACCTGAAGAATGACGGAGACCGCCTCGAGAATGAAGATGCCGCCGATGAACGGCAGCAGCAACTCCTGGCGGATGATGATGGCGACCGTGCCGATGGCCCCGCCCAGGGCCAGCGAACCCACGTCGCCCATGAAGATTTCCGCCGGATGGGCGTTGTACCAGAGAAAACCGATGGAAGCGCCCACCATGGAGCCGCCGAAGATGGTCAGCTCGGCAATTTTGGGCATGTGCTGGAGTTCGAGGTAGTCGGCAAAGACTACGTTGCCGCTGACGTAAGTGAGCACGGTAAGGGCGCCGGCGGCGATGATGGTGCAGCCGATGGCCAGTCCGTCCAGCCCGTCGGTCAGGTTGACGGCGTTAGACGAACCGATCAACACAAAGATGACAAACGCGACAAAGGGCAGAAAGGCCAGTAGGCCAAGGTGGGGGATGGTGCTGGGCCACGCGTGCCACATCAGGTCAGGGCGCCAGCTCTTGATGAACGGCACAGTCAACTGCGTAGAAAAAAGCTTGAATTTATCCAGAATCACCAAAGAAACCGCCACTGTTGCCCCGGCGAGGCCCTGCCACATCAGCTTGGCGCGCACCGTCAGGCCCAGGCTTCGCTTCTGGATGACCTTGATGTAGTCGTCGGCGAAACCAATCGCTCCAAAAGCCAGGGTGGAAAAGACGGCGATCCATACGAAGGGGTTGGCGGGATCGCTCCAGAGCACTGTAGGCAGCAAAATCGCAATCCCAATCAGCACGCCGCCCATGGTGGGCGTGCCGGTCTTCTTCAGGTGCGACTGTGGCCCGTCGTCGCGCACAAACTGTCCGATCTGAAACTTGCGCAGCTTCTGAATTACCCAGGGGCCGATGAACAGCGCGATCAGCAGCGCCGTGAGCGAGGCAAAGGCGGTGCGAAAGGTGAGATAGCGGAAGACGCGGAACGGGTGAAAAAACGGGAAGAGCTTTTCGTAAAGCAGCCAATAGAGCAAAGGGCCTCCAGAGCCGGCGTGAGGCTGGATTCAGCTTGATTTTACTAGGACGGAGTGCATTATGGCTGTGGAAGACAAGCGGTTTTAACTGGGCTCTGATTACTGCGTCACCGCCTCGATAACCCGTTCCAGATGCACACCGCGGGAGCCTTTCACCAGCACTACATCGCCTTTGCGCAGATTCAGCTTGAGCCAGCGGCCAGCGGCCTCGGCATCGGCCAGAAACAACGCGGCGACCCCACCCGTGCAGGCGGCGGCGGCCAGGTGTTCGGCGTTGCCCTGAACGCCGACGACCAGGTTGAGGCCAGCCTCGGCGGCGGCGCGTCCAGCTTCGGCGTGCAGTGCGGGGCCTTGCTCGCCCATCTCCAGCATCTCTCCGGCCACGAGAATCCGACGTTTTGCGGGCCGCGCAGCCAAAGTGCGGATCATGGAGCGCAGTGCCTCGGGGTTGGAGTTATAACAGTCATTCAGAATCGTCGCGCCGTTGATCTGGATCACCTCGCCGCGCTTGTCGCCGGCCTTCAGGGTTTCCAGCGCGGCCACGGCCGCATCCAATTCGACCCCCGCTTCAAGCGCAACCGCCAGACCGGCCAGGGCGTTCATCGCGTTGTGCGCGCCCAGCAGGTTGAGCGTGAGTTTCCCCTCGCACTCCCCGGCTCGATAACGGACGTGCAGCCCTGCCAGGTCCTCGGTCACTTCGAGAAGTTGCGGATTGGCAAAGGGACCGGCGCCAAAATAAACCGCGCGGCCGTGAAAATCGCGGCCAAACTGCGAGACGTAGGGATCGTCGGAGTTGAGAAAGACAACCCCGTTGGTCGGCAGCGCGTCCACCAGTTCGAGCTTGGCGTGGGCGATGCCTGCCTGCCCATCGGCAAAATTCTCAATGTGCGCCGTGCCCACGTTGGTGACCACGCCCCAGTCGGGCGCGGCTATCAGCGCCAGGGCGGCGATCTCGCCAGGGTGGTTCATGCCCATCTCGATGACAGCAAACTCGTGTTCCGGTTCGAGGCGCAACAGTTGCAGTGGCAGGCCAAAGCCATTGTTGAGATTGCCCCTGGACTTGATGACATTGAACTTTGCTCCCAATGCAGCGGCTATCGCTTCCTTGGTAGTCGTCTTTCCGGCTGAACCGGTGATGGCCACCACACGCTTGCCCCACTGGCGGCGAACGTGCGCAGCGAGGGCCTGGAGGGCGAGGAGCGGGTCTTCAGTGATGAGCAGCGGCGCAGAGAGAGCGGCATCAGGCAGGGTGGCGACCAGCGCACGCGAAACTACCGCGGCCACGGCGCCGCGTTCGATAGCGGAGGCGACGAAGTCGTGGCCGTCGTGCCGCTCGCCGCGCACGGCGAAAAAGAGCTCCCCCTCGGCCACGGTGCGCGAATCGATCGAGTAGCCGCTCGTCACCAGCGCTCCGGCATTTGCCACGCTGGCCGGCGCCTCCAGCACCGCGCCTGTGCCGACGGCCGCTTCTGCGAGTGTGAGCTTCATCCGATTCCACCATAGCCCATTTCGCCGAGCGCCGAAAGAGCAATTTCCACATCGTCAAAAGGAATCGTGGTGAAGCCCAGAATCTGCTCCTTCTCGTGGCCCTTGCCGGCGAGCAGAACCACGTCGCCGTATTTAGCCTCCCGAAGCGCCAGGCGAATGGCAGCGGCGCGGTCCGGCTCAATGATGTAGCGGACCGGAGTGGCTTTGAGTCCAGGCTCAATCTCAGCCAGAATCGCCAGTGGCTCCTCAGTGCGGGGATTGTCGCTGGTGGCCACCACGAAGTCGCTTCCCTGCCCCGCGGCCTGGCCCATCTTCGGCCGCTTGGTGCGATCACGGTCGCCGCCGCACCCAAACATGGTAATCACGCGGCCGCCGGTTTGCGCCGTCATCTGCCTGGCCAAAGCTGTCAGGTTGAGCAGCGCGTCGTCAGTGTGGGCATAGTCCACGATCACCGTGAAGGGCTGGCCGGCATCGACGGATTGAAAGCGGCCGGGAACAGGCTGGAGGCGGGGAACAAACTCGACCAGATCGGCAAACTGCACGCCGCGCGCATGGGCCGCGGTGAAGGCAGCCAGCAGGTTATAGATGTTCACCTCGCCGGCCAGCCGCGAAACGACTTTGGCTACGCCTGCCGGGGTTTCGAGTTCGAGCGCCGCGCCTGACGGCGTAAGCGTATAACTTGCGGCGCGCCAGTCGCCCTGGCCAATGCCGTATGTCCGGACTTCAGCGCCGGCCTTCGCAGCTGCGGCGGCCAGTTCTTGCGCGCGGAGGTCATGCGCATTGATCACGGCGACGCGCGGAGCAGGATAAACCGTGCCGTCAAAGAGCAGCCGTTTGGCGGCAAAATACTTCTCCATCGTCTGGTGATAATCCAGATGGTCACGGGTGAGGTTGGTGAAGACAGCCACGTCGAAATTCAAACCTGTCGCCCGGCCTTGGTCGAGGCCGTGGCTGGAGACCTCGGTGACCAGCTCGGTAGCGCCGCGATGAACGCCCTCGGCCATCAACTCAAATAAATCTCTTGACTCGGGGGTAGTGTGAACGGAAGGACGCACTTCGCCGGCCACGTGGTACTCGATGGTGCCGATGAGTACTGTCTTGCGTGCGGCAGCGTTCAACAGCGCTTCGATTAAAAATGCCGTGGTCGTCTTGCCATTCGTGCCGGTGATCCCCGTGGCCGCAAGCCGACGCTCCGGGTGGCCGAAAAACGCCGCTGAAGCCTGGGCCAACGCTCGGCGGCCATGCTCGACTTCCAGAACAGGCAGTCCGGGCGCGAAGACCAGCAGGTGGTCGAACGTGGGAGCAGAGTCAGTGATGATCCCCAACGCTCCAGCCGCACGAGCTTTTTCGACGTAGCGATTGCCGTCGGTCGAGCCGCCCTTCATGGCCACAAAAACCGAGCCTGGGCGCACCTTGCGCGAGTCGTACTCGACGCCTGTGACCGGCTGGCCGGATTCTCCGCCAGCACCAACCGCCGTTACTTCTGCAATCAGTTCATTCCAGTTCATACGTGCTTAATTGTAGATTGCCAGAGAGCGGAGGATTTCACGGGTATTTTTCAACGAACTTTGCAACGCCGTCCAGAAACGACAGGCACCCTTCGGGTCCGCCTTCATTTTCTGTCAGGAGCAGTGTGGATAATGCGGCTTTCATTTCCTCGTATTGCGAAGAGGCCTCGCTCTCAGTGCTAAAAAAACGAGTATGCACCATGCATCCGTAGATACCGCAGGTGATAGTGAAAGGCGATGCTTGAGTGTCACGTTCCAGGGTGATGCGCGCTTCCTGGTGATGCTCTTCGTCGCGCTCGATTACGCCAAGCTCGGAGCCCTTCTGGCCAAGAGTGGCGCCATTGTCGAACTGGTACCAGGATGTTTCCGCCATGCCTAAGCTTAGCGCAGCTTTGGGTTAATCAACGCGGAGGACCATTCGGCAGAACTCAGGACGCTCTTGTCATGGAACTGTCTTGTTGCATATTATGACGATTATGGCTGAATCTCAGTTTGTGTATGTAACCTACATTCGCACAACACCGGAGAAACTTTGGAAGGCGCTGACGGAGCCGGAGTTCACGCGCCGGTACTGGATGGGAACGACGCAGGAGTCGGAATGGAAGCCGGGCGCCTCGTGGAAGATTTTGTTTGCCGACGGGCGCATGGCCGACAGCGGCGAGATCGACGAGATCGATCCGCCGCGGCGACTGGCGCTCAAGTGGCGGAATGAGATTTTTCCGGAGATGACCGCCGAGGGATATTCGCGCCTGACCTATGAGCTTGAGCTGACTGGGGAGGCAGTAAAGCTCACTGTGACGCACACAATGGACAAGAGCGAATCGAAGTTCATCAAGGCCGTTTCCGGCGGATGGCCGATGATTCTGTCGGGTTTGAAAAGTCTTCTGGAGACAGGCAAATCGCTCGAATTGGCCCTCCACTCGCCAAAAGGGACGTAGTATTCTGACACTCGGCGAAGGCATCATCGCCCACAGCGCACTACTATCTTTGTTCCTGGAACTACCATGGTTCCCGGAGCGGGGGCCTGTTCGCGCACCGTGCCGTTGCCGGTGATTTGCACTTCCAGACCTGCGGCAGCAGCCTGCTCGATGACCTTGCGCACCGGCAGTCCGATGAGCGAGGGAACACGCAAGGTTTTTTCGCCTGCGACGATAACGGTAGATGTGGCCTGCTGCGATGCAACCGTCGGATGTGTTGCGACGGGCTGAGGTGGAATCACATTGCCAGGCGTTGCGTTTGCAACTGCGTTCGAAGGATGAGCGGCGGTTTGCGACTGGCCTGAGGTGGCCGGTTGAACGGAGGTCGCGGGCTGGCTGGTAAGTGAATGCAGGGCTTCTGGGCCGCCTCCACGCAGGGGATCGTCGCTGGGCAGGTCGTTGGCCGCGGCGTATAGGGCACTGATGTCCGCGGTCTGCGCATGAGCGTCATCTTCCTGCACCTGCAAATCTGCTTTGGATAATGCGTGGTGCTGGCGCAGATCGATGTCGTGAGGCACGGCAAGATACTCCAGAACCTGTTGCGCCACCTCGGCAAAGACCGGCGCGGAGACAGCGGCGCCATAGTAATTACCCTTGGGTGAATCGATAACCACGGCCACGGCGATCACTGGATTATTGACCGGCGCGATGCCGGCAAACGAGGCGATATGCATGGTCTTGGAGTATTTCCCGGTGACCGGATCGATCTTTTGCGCAGTGCCGGTTTTCCCTCCCGATGAATAACCGTTGAGCTGCGCCTGCTTGCCCGTGCCGTAAAGCACAACGCCCTCCATCATCTTGCGCATCTCTGCGGCAGTCATGGTAGAGAGAACGCGGTGTGCTCCGGGTGGCAGCGGATTAGGCAGGTCGCCGCCCGGTTTGAGCACCTGCGGTGCGGCCAGCGGCGCCTTCGGCGCGGTTCCATCATTCACGCCGGATGCAGTCTTCCCGTTGTCAACAACTTCCATCTGCCCCGGCATCAGCACGTGCGGCGGCAGGTAAACGCCGCCATTGGCGATAGTCGAAACCATGGAGACAAGTTGAATTGGCGTGACGCCAATCTCCTGGCCGATGGCAATGGAACCGATGGACGAAGGACTCCACTTGTTCTCCGACTGAAGGAGGCCGCGGGTTTCGCCGGGCATCTCGGCGCCGGTTCGGCTGCCAAAGCCGAAGTCGCGGACGTATTGGTAGAAACGGCTCTGGCCGACCTTGAGGGCAAGCTTGACGGCGGCCACATCGCTGGATTTGGCCAGCGCCTGAGAGATGGTGATTTTACCCAGGGCGCCTTCGCTCTTGTCGTCGTGAATGACACGGCCGGCCAAAGTAATATGGCCGCCCTGGCAGTCGATGATGTCATCAGGCGTGACGGCGTGCTGATCCAGCGCCGCTGAATAGGTTACCAGCTTGAAGACTGAGCCGGGCTCGTAAACGTCGCTGACGGCGTGGTTGCGTAATAGCTCAGGCGTGGCGTGGCGGAAGAGATTGGGGTTGAAGGTGGGACGGATGGCCAGCGCCAGAATCTGGCCGGTATGCACATCCTGAACGACCACGGTGCCGCTGGCCGCCTGGGTGCGCTGCATCGCATGGTCCAGCGCCCGCTCTGCCATGAACTGAATATTCTCGTCGATGGTCAGCACCAGGTTGCGGCCCGGCTGTGGTTCGCGTTCGCTGGAACCGAGCACGTGGCGGCGCGCGTCGAGGGCAGTGTACATATGGCCGGCAACGCCGTGCAATTGCGGTTCGAACTTCTGCTCCAGGCCTCCCAGGCCTTTGTCGTCCATGCCCACATAGCCCAGCACCTGCGCGGCAATCTCGTTATCCGGATAGAAGCGCTGAAACTCCTTCTGTATGTAGACGCCCTTGAAGGCGCTGGTGCGGCATGGGTCATCTGGAATGAATTTGTGTTTATCCGGGGCGCAAGGATCGATCAGCGCGTGAATGCGGATGGCCACCTCCGGCGTAACCCGCCGGGCGACCCAGGCAAAATTGCGGCTGGCCTCGAGGTGGGCGGCAATCTGCTCCTCAGTGGTCTGCGCGTCGTCGGGGTCGGTGTGGACAATTGCGGCCAGCGCATGGGCGGCCGCCTGCTTATCCGCTATCTCGCTAGGCACGGCGAAGATGGAGTCCACCTGCACCGTCATGGCCAGCTCGCGCAGATTGCGATCATAGAGTACGCCGCGGCGCGGAGCCACGTCGTAGGTGCGCTGCTGCTGCTGCCTGGCGCGCACCTGGAATTCGCTGTGGAGCGCCACTTGAAGCCAGAAGAGGCGAACGGCAATCAAAATGGCCCAGGAGAGAAAGAACAAGCAGATAAGCCAGAAACGCACCCGCTTGAGAGACATCACGCGCGGCGCGGGATTGTGATTCCAGCTGGGTCGAACGGCGGACGGCATGGACAATCGCTCCGTTGATAGCTTCTGGCGTCAAGCTTCTTTTCGCATCCTGCTTATAACCCGCCTTGTGTTACCGGCGGATAAAACAATCGATGCTAATTAATTCCTTTTTTTACTCGCACTGCACAGCTAGAGGCTAAAAGCTGGTAGCTGTTCCTGGAGGCACCGCTTGCGCTAGGTCAGGAGCAGAAGCATCAAGAGCCACCGCGGGATTAACCACCTGGCCTGGCTGCGGCTCGACAAGGCCTAACTCGCGTGCCATCCTGTCGATGCGGCCCGGCTCGGTGAGCTGCGCTTCCGTCAGGTGCAACTCGCGATTCTGCTCACGTAGCTGCTCGAGTAATAGCTTCTCCGACTCTATCTGATAACCGCGCATGCGCACGCTTAAGTGTTGCAACCCATAAAGCATGGTCAGCGAAAATAGAATGGTAATGGCCGCGGCAAACAGGCGAATCTGACGGGGACGCGCCGGATCGGGAGTCTTGACCAGGCGGCTGTTGTCAAAGCTGCTTGGAAAGGCGAACTCCGGCGTGCGCAAGCACCGCCTCTGCTCAGCTTGCATGGCGAGCAACTCGGCATTGCGCTCTACGATCCGCGCGCTCCAGCTCTTGCCCGATTCGAGATATGATGTTGTGCATGCCGCCATGGTTGCCTCCCCAGCTTCTAACTGCTGGCAATCCTCTCCGCTGCCCTCAACTTAGCGCTTCGTGAGCGCGGATTACGCTCTAACTCATCTTCACCAGCTATAACTGGCTTTTTAGTGAGAATCTCCCAGATTCCCTGCCGCGCGCCCTCGCGCAGACTATCTTTGGCAATGCGATCTTCAAGCGAGTGAAAGCTGATAACTACCAGTCTCGCGGAGGGCTTGAGCAACATAGGCGCGGCCTCCATCAGAGCACTAATTTCATCTAACTCGCGATTAACATAGATACGAAGAGCCTGAAAAGTTTTGGTTGCAGGGTGAATCTTTACATGCTTAGTTAAATGAGCGGCCGATGTTACAATACGGGCTAACTGCCCCGTGGTTGTTATCGGCCGCCCATGTACTACAGCTCTGGCGATTCTCCGCGACCCCCTTTCTTCTCCGTATTTGTAAATGAGGTCCGCTAACTCACGTTCATTGGCCTCGTTTACAACCTTTGCGGCGGTAAGTTCAGACCTTTGATTGTGTCTCATGTCAAGTGGTCCATCCGCCATAAAACTAAAACCTCGTCGCGCCTCATCCAGTTGCAGGCTGCTAACTCCAAAATCTGCTATCAGGCCATCTACCGAAGCCGGCGGCAAATGACTTGCTATTGAGCTATACGCCTCGTCGATCAACGTAACTCGCGGAGCATTACTGCCTAACTCCTTGCAAACCTGGTCTAACTTCGCTTTGGCCAGCTCCATAGCTTCTGCGTCCCATTCAAAGCCGATCAGATGCCCTTCAGCTCCCAGCAACCTGGCAATCCCTGCTGCGTGCCCGGCTAAGCCCAATGTGCAATCCACCACAGTGGACCCCGGGCGAATCCGAAGTAGATTTATCGTTTCCTCAAAGAGCACTGGCGCATGTCTTGGGTTCGATGTAGTCATGCGCTCCCCCCTGGGGGACTTTACTGTCCACTGTGCCGCTTGAGAATCGCCGCCAAAGACTGACGATCCTCTGCCGTTAATGCGTTGGCTTGCAAACTCTCGTCGAGCACGCCGAGGTTATGAACCTCGATGTAGTGCAGCTTCCCGAGCACGGCAACGTCCGCGGTCAACTTGGCTTTCTCGCGCAGAAGCTGCGGCAGCAGGATCCGGCCCTCTTTATCCATCTCCACCTGCTGGCCGTAGTAGCTGGTCAGATTCAAGTACTTGTCCACGGCCGGTTCCATGGTGCTGGAGTCAGCCAACAAACTTTCCTGGCTCTCCCAGGCCGGCAGCGGCCATATCTGCGCGCTCACGCCATCCGTCGAAGTCACGTAAAACTGGACCACGTATTGCGCGTCTACCAGCAGCTTGAAGGCAGCCGGCATCTTCAACCGACCCTTGGGGTCCACCTTCGCCGGATGATTGCCGCGAAATACCGCCATGCCTGCCCACCTCTCGCGTCTGATTTCACATTTCCAGCCGCGACCACTACCCTGCCCTTGCCGTTTTCCGGTTGCCTAGCCTGATTCCCCATCCGGTACGGCGTTAAAAACGCTGTAAACTGTGGCCAGAGGGAGGAAATCGGCTAAACCTTTCTTGATTGACGCCGATTACTCCACAAAGTTGCACAACTCGCCACTTTTTTCCACTCAAACGAGTGTAAGCCCGATTTTGTCGCAAGCCAAGCGAAAAACGAGTTATTTTCAAAAAAATTTTGGAGAGATTCAGAAGAAGATAGTAGAGAAAGGGATCAACTCAACTAATAGATACAAATATTCCAAACACCACAATATGTAGCGTTTATCGCTTATGTTCAAGCATCTTCAAGCAATTGACAGGAGCTTTGGCCTGTGATAGGGAACAAAAAGCGAAAGTTGTAGGCTTTTCAAGGTTTTGACAATACAAATCCGCTGCAATGCGTCCGACATACTACATCCTGTTCAGGAATGACGCTTACCGCGTGCTATCACCAGATTGAGAAGATAAAAGAAAACCAATAAGTTCAATGCCAGCAGGCTGACGCGGATCAGCGTGAGCTTGCGGAAGATCTCAAAGACCTCCCAGGGCAGGAATGACGCGGTGATGGTCAGGGTGAGGTACTCGGCCCAGGTTTTTTCCAGATACAGTCCGATTCCTTCCACCAGATCGAGGCCAGCATAGATAAAGAAGACCTCAACGATCCGCTTCAGGAGTCGTTCGTCGAGGATGGAGGACTTGACCAGGAGGAAGTTGATGAGCCTCGACTCGGGATTGAAGCGCAGGTGGTAGGCCAGCTTTTCCAGCAAATCGCCAATGTCTTTATGCAACAGGTGGAAAGCGCCGACGCCCATAGCAAAAAAGAGCAGGGCCTGACCGAGCTTGAAAGCAGAGATGAGGATGAGGCCCGTATTGTGCCGCTTGTGCGGCGGTGAGATCCGGAATGGAGAGTCGGTCATGGCCGTGGGAAAAATTTGCGCAGTGCTCTTGCCTGTCTCTACGTTAACCGATGCGCAGCGGTTCTGCTCGCATTGCCTCCGTAAGAACACCGATTAAATCGGCACATTCCACTCTGACAATCAGTGTGAATTCTTTGAATTTGTTCCGTCACGCGATGATTTAGGCGATTTGATTGAGATTGAGTGGACGGCGGAAGCGAGGCTCGTGGTTTATTGGGACGAAATAGAACTGATCAACCGAATAATGCTTTGTACACCAGAATAAGTATCTTGAGAAATTCTCATTTTTTAAAATTCAGCAGTGCATTGCGGTCGATCACATTGCCATCTACGATGAGTGCGGAGATGCGGCGGGCGTTCCAGATGTTCTGTGTGGGGTCGCCGTCGACGACCAGAATGTCGGCGCGGCGGCCAGGGGCAATCTGGCCCAGTTCATTCCAGTTGAACTGGAGGCTGTAATTGTTGGTGGCGGCGGCCAGCGCCTCGCGCGGCGAAAGTCCCAGGCGAACCAGCAGCTCCAGTTCGGTGTGCATGGAGATGCCCGGTAAGGAACCCTGGACCGGCGCTCCGGAGGCGGCCAGGTAGTGCGGATAGGCTGAGAAAAGAGTCTCGTTGATGTGCCACAGCCGCAGAGCCGACTGGTCGGCCTTCTTGCGCAGGCTTTCTTCCATGTAGCGTTGCGCCACCGCGGGCAAATGCCGGGTCCAGAACGAGAGCGGATAGTCCGTCTCTCCTGATTCGCGATTGGTGGGATCGTATACGCGGGCCGGGTCGAGCAGGGCAGCGGCCGGCTCCTTCCATAGGTTGCGATGATCAGGCAACTGCGCAAAATAAACGCTAAATGTGGGCATGAGCGCGGCGTGATGTGCGGCCAGGAAATGAGCGTAGTCGTGCAGGTGCGGGTCGGTGGGGGGAAGGCGCTCGGTGTAGTCGTAGGCCGTGGTTGCGGCCGGACCTTCGGGGTCTTCCACCAGCGGCCGCTGCAACTCGTCGGGGATAACGCCCAACTCGTAACGACCCATATGGACGAGCACATCCACGCCGGCCTTGTCACCCACATCGTAGGGCGTGGCAACGAACTCGCCATAGGTAGCCATGCCCATCTGGCGGGCACGAGCCATAATCCACTGTGCGTTGGCGGCGGTGAGGTTGTGGCCCAGCCAAAGGGCGCGCGTTCCCAGCCTGGAGGTGTCGGTGAGTTCGTGGAGGGTGTCTTCGGGGCTCAGTTCAGCCGGATGGCCGTTCTCGCGTAGCTTGAGCGCCCACTCCGGATGTTTTGCCAACAGGCTCCAGTTGTCAGTTGAGCCTATTGAGTCCATCAGGTAGAGGTGAGGGCTGGGCGAGGCAGAAAAATCGATGACGCCGCGTCGGACGTCGCTGACGGCGACCACAGTAGTGACGCCCATATAGAGGAAAGCGTTGGCCTGGCCTTGTGAGTTCATGCCGGCAAAGCCGTCGATGAGTCCGGGAATAATAAACTTTCCGGTGCAGTCGATGACCCGCGCACCCTTGGGGATGGAGACGGCCATGCGTGAGCCGACATCCGTGATGCGGCCGTCGCGAACGATGACGATGGCGTCCGGCAGGTCTTTCGCAGATCCGCCCCAATCCGTCACGTCCACCACCGTGCCGCCGGTCAGCACCAGCGGAACCGATGACGGATTTCTGGACGCAAACGGAGCTTGCGGCCAGGCTAAATGTGCGGCCAGCACCAATCCAACGGCGCCCAGTAATAGGTGAGCGGAAGCTCTCATAGAAAAAGTGGTCTTTATAGAATTGTCGCACAATGGCGCGAAGGAACGGCGCCAACGCAGCACTACACCCAAAGCAGAAGCACCCGCGTGACAACGGCAAAGGGAGTATACGGACTTTCCAGGCTGCGACATAACTCTTTCCAGGCAGTAGTTCACTTGCTGTGAAAGGGCTAGGTTTAAGCCTGAGCCGGTTATGGTGTGCTTACTTTCTTGCGCCGAGTTAATATGGAGGACTTGCGGCGATCCTTGCTGGCGTAATCGATCTGCTTCCAGAAACCAACAAAGTAATCGATGGCGGAGATGGAGGAGACCAGCACCGTGAAGTAGATGGCGGCGATGGCGATCCACTTGACTGGCACGATGAGCACGCCAAACTGCCATTGATTCCATCCATGTGCCAGGATGGCGGAAACCACACAGATGATCTGGATAACCGTCTTGAGCTTGCCCAGATCGCTGGCCTGGATGGTGAAGCCTTCCGATGAAGCAATCGACCGCAGGCCGCTGATAAGAAACTCGCGGCCGATGATGACCACCACGATCCAGACCTTGACCACCTCAGGGTTGTAAGCCACCAGGGCAATCAGTGCGCCGGCCACCATGATCTTATCGGCGATGGGATCCAGCAGCACGCCAATGGTGGTGATCTGTTCGCGCTTGCGGGCCAGGTAGCCGTCCAGGCCGTCGGTGATGGAGGCCAACACGAACAGAACTGAAGCTGTGATCTCCTGCGCGCCATGCGTATGCCAGGGGAAGTGCGACGTCAGAATCCACAGAAACAACGGGATCATGACGATCCGGCTCATCGTGATTGAGTTCGGTAAATTCACCGTAAGTCCTTATAAATCAAATCGTTGAATACAGCGTCATTCCCAGAGGACAAAATTGCTGAAAATTTGCTGAAGAGTGATACGCTGGATTGCCTGAAATCCACCATCGCTACTACCACCACTATAAGCGTATTCACCCGGCATCAGCCAGAATGTCCTAAGCGTGATGACCCAACGTGGAAACGCTGCAAGTGCTGCAAGAGCCTCTACATCTATGAGGGCGGCAAAGTTCGATACGTGAGCGCTCGGACGCGCTCATGGGAGCAAGCAGAGCGAGTTGCACGAGCGGAAAGCGACAAACGTGACCCCGTCAAACAAGAGCTTGCTCGAATTGAAGCGAAGAAGGCTGCAAAGGATTGCAGCCTCTCGGATGCTCTCGATCAGTGGATTTCTGGGATCAAAGCCAAAGGACCGACGCACGATTCCTACCTGGCAATCAAACGAGGGATGTTCAAATGGGCTGATTCAAATAACATCGTGACTCTAAGCGACGTGACGCCAGATGCGCTAGACCGTTGGGTTTCAAGCTGGAAGGATGCATCTAACACGCAAGGGTTTCGGCTTTCGCGTGTCCGGGCATTCTTTAGGTGGGCGCATGGACTACACAAGATTGAAGAGAATCCTGCCCAGATGCTCCGGTCTATCAAGCGAGAACAGGAAGAGGAAACGCAACCACTGACAGCGAAGCAGTTTGATGAGCTCATTGCTGCGACGTACAAATATGACGTAGACCGTCGCGCTGATTTTGCGGAAGATGGTGCCCAACATGCCGGGCTTTTTTCCCAGTTCCACCAGGATGTGCCGATAGTGCTGATCCAGGTCGTTGCCGTCGAGCCGTTCAATACTTTGCCAGTCGAGCGCGCGGGGAATGAGGATGGCTCTCTCCGGGAAGAGCTTCTGCCGTTCGTCGGCCATCTTCAGGAAGAGCAGGAAGTGAGCTGCTCGATGTAGTCCTGATACGACAGGCCGTCATCACGCAGGATGTTGCAGTAGTTCCAAAGCTTTTGGACAACAGCGTTACTGGTCATAGCGCTTCTTTCTTTGAATCCGGCTAAGAAGTGGGCTTGATTGAAAGAACTTCCCGAATATCTGCCAATGTGACCATCAACGTCATCGGCTCACTGGGGCTGGGATCAAAGCCTAGCGCAAGATAGAAGCTCCTGGCCTGCTCCGATAGGGCGTGAACCACAATGCCGCGGATTCCAATTGCATCGGCAGCCTGCGCCACGCGGCTGGAGGCATCGCGAAAGAGAGCGCGGCCAATGCCGCGTCCGTGCCAATCCAGATCCACGGCCAGGCGGGCCAATACCACAACCGGGATGGGGTTGGGCATATTCCGCCGGAAGCGGCCCGGAGCGCTTTCGAGCGCAATCACGCCGGAAGCCAGCGCATAGTAGCCAATCACGCAGCTGGCGTCGCAGACGACATAGGTGCGGGAAACGCCGCTCACCTGATTGGCGCGCGCGCGCCGCCGGAGCCAATCGTCCAGCGAGGCTTCCCCGCAGCGGAATTCATCGAGTTCGTGATGATCCGCCAGCGGCTCGGGCGGCGTCAGCCGGCTTACTTCTCCCATGGCGCGGCCGTCTCCAGAGTGCGGCGCAGCCGGGCATTAGGCTGCGGCGGCGCATCGAGGCGCGCCAGGAATGCGGCGTAGGCCTTGGCATTGACCGTAAGGACCGTGCGGTCCATCAGCGCATCCTCGGCGGCGTGGCGGGCGGCATTCAGCATGAAATCCGTCCGGTTCCTGCCAGTCGCCTCCGCGGCCCGGTCGATAAGCCCGCGCAGTTCGGGTTTGATACGAAGATTCAGCGTCTCGCGCTTGCTCTTTTCCTGCTGGGCGATGGCCATCGGAGTTCCTCCCCCAAAAATCAGCATATCACGTTGTAATGACTGTGTCATTACGTTTAATGGCGTTGTTTCTGGCTGCGGTTGGTAGTGCGCATGGAGGTGTTGGCCCGCCCGGCGCGGATACGTTCGAGCAGCGCGGAGGCGGATTCGTCGGTTGAGTCCTGAGGGACTAGCTGGCCGGTGAAGGCGCACTTCAGTACAGCCGACCGCAATCTATCGGATCTCTTCATGGATTGCAGACAAGTAGACTCGATCGCTTTAGCTTTGGAATGAATCTCATCGAGAAAATCAACCATTCGTTTCAGTTCGTTGAGTGGCGGAAGTGGAACAGTTAGGCCTGAAAGAATTTCCAGATTGATATTCTTTTGGGCAGTTGCAGGGGCATAACGCGACAAATCCTGTTTCGCAACTCGAAAGAACAGCTCAACCCATCGGGTAACTATTTCGTTGGTCGAGGAAAACCCAACGACGCTGTCAGGGAAGCAAGCTGGAAACGACAATATCCCTGTCTCAGCTATATTGGCTGCACTCGTGATACATAGGGTTCCGGTAGGCCACGACCTACTCTGTTGCAAACCGAAGTGGCTGTAGGTTTGGAAATGCTCCCTAATGAATCCATCAGCGCGTTTTATATCTCCCGTCTGAATAAACGGATAAGGGCCTCCTAGCAACTTCGGGTCATTTCGCGGCCGATGCTTGGACTTGCCCCGATCCAATTCGCCTAACTGGAGGATACCCACCCAGCACCAGCCTTCGGGGAGGGGCGGGAGATTGGATGTGTCGGGGGCGGAGGGTTCTTTGTACTCCTGCTTCCAGTGGTCGTCTTTGGGGGACCTGCCGGAGGCTTGCATTTTGGCAAGGGTGTCGGCTTCCCAGCGGGCGCGGCGCTCGCGGAGGATGCGCTGGAGCAGCTTGTCTACCGGTTCGTAGTCGCGGCCTTCCTCTCGGGCAAGTTCGGCTTCCGTGGGAACCAGTCGGCCCTCGCAGGCAGCTTTCAGCACCGAGGCGCGATACCGTTTCAGATTGGCCTGCACACGCTTCAGCGCCGCCGTAGCCGCATCCAGCCGCGTGAATTGCTTCTCGATCTCGTCAACGATGCGGTTCTGCTCATTGCTCGGAGCAAGAACAAAACTATGTTCCTTGAGTTGTTGCGAAGAGACTGCGCTGAAGGTTGATCCTATAGCAACTGACGCTAGTTGTTGCTCGGTTGCCCTCATCTGATAGAGCAGATATCTAGTCGCGACCCCATTGAAAGGGCGCAGTGCGGCTAAGCCTCTACCAATGCAGCATGTTTCATTTGCTAGATTTGTCGGTCCGACAGGCGCCCGAACTGAGATAAGGACATCACCGTTTTCTGCAAGTTTCGTTGGTTCTGTGCACCATTTTCTTGGACTCGGGTAAAGATCACTGAATTCAGTCTTACCTTGATAGAAAGGTAGCCCGATGCCTTCCTTGTTATATGTCTTAGTGCTGTATCAGAAGCGCCCCAGCCGTGAGCATCCAAACTCGCGCTATCTCGCGGGGTGCTCCAGATACAGCACTAAGACTTTTCTGTCCCGATCACACCGGCTTGCCTGTAAGTAATAGTACTTACAGAATTTACTGCACCCTTGGAGAGACTAAACCTATATCGTGACAAGTACGGCTTGTTAAATGTCTGTTTTTCATCAACTCCGCGATACACCTGCCTTGCCAGCGATGAGGGATTAAACCGGCGGTCTCGGTGTTTGCCGCATAAATTGTCACTCTGACAGCATGATCGAGGCTTTGTTTCTCTTCAGACTCAAAGAATGTCCATCTTCAAAGTTTGCTGCTTCTCTCCGTTCTGAAGCCGAGTTGGCACGGGCGGCGCAGTCACTGGCTGATTTAATTTTCACTATTCTTGTAACGAATTCCACATTCCATGACTTTATTCCTATGAACGCACCAACCAAGGACATTTCACTCATGATTTCTCGCTTTCATCGAGTTCTAGGCTTTTCTCTCATGCTCTACGTGGGGGGAGTGACCGGTGCCGCACAAGAACCGCTTACGCTTCAGCAAGCCATCCACGAGGCATTGGGGCAAAGCCCCGAGGCTGCGATGGCTCGCGCCGGCAACCAGGAAGCCAAATCCGCTGCCACCATGGCGCGTATCCAACTGCTGCCGCAGCTCAACTTCACGGAAGATATTTCGCGCGGCAACGATCCGGTGTATGCCTTTGGCACGCGCCTAAGGCAGCGGCAGTTTACGCAGGCCGATTTTGCGCTGAACGCACTGAACTTTCCACAGCCGATTGGGAATTTCTCCACGCGCTTCTCCGGTTCGTGGATGGCCTTCGACTCATTCAAGACGCAGCGGGAGATTCGCCGCGCGGATCTCTTCAGAAAAAGCGCCTCATCCTCGGCCAAGGCGGTGGATCAGCAGATTGTGCTCCGCGTTGTGCAGGCATACGAGTCGGTGCTATACGCGCAACGGGAGGTTGCTGTTGCACAGCACGAACAGGAGACGGCGGCAGCGCTGCAGAGCTCCATCGAGGAGCGCGTCAAGGCCGGCCTTGCCGTAGAGTCGGACCGGATGTCGGCGCTGGTGAACGCGGCCGCGCGCAAAGAAGAATTGATTGCCGCCGAGGGCGACCTGGAGCTCGCGTGGGCCGGGTTGCGCGAGGCGATGGGAGCCACGGAGCTGAAGGCGTCCGAACTGAAGCCGATTGAACCACACAAATTCCCGCAGCAGCCGCTGGAAGAGGAGTTGGCAACTGCCGCGAAGGCGCGGCCCGATCTGAGGTCGCTGGGAGAGATGCAGTCGGCGCAGGCGTCAGCCGTGGGCGCGGCGAAGTCGGAGTTCGGCCCTCGCGTGAGCGCCTACGGAAACTGGGAAGAAGACAGAACAACTTTTGCCGGTTCGGGAGGCAACAATTGGGTGGCCGGCGTGCAGGTTAGCGTCGATATTCTGCCCTTTGGCAAGCGCGCCCAGCTTGCGCGGGAGAGCGCCGGCAAACAACGAATTGATGCGCAGGTGGCTGCCTCGCAACTTCACATGCGCACGGAGGTGAGCCGGGCGCACATTCACCGGCAGACGGCGGAACTCTCGCTGGAAACCGCGCAGGCGGCGATGGATCAAGCAGCCGAGAGCCTGCGCATTCTGAAGAATCGTTATAGCGCCGGGCTTGCCACCATCACCGACTTGCTGCGGGCCGAGGATGCCGAGCGGCAGAGCCAGTCCAATTACTGGCATGCAGTCTACGGCAACGCCATGGCCTATGCCGAACAGCTTTATGCGACAGGGACGTTGACTCCCGATGCAGCGGAGGAATTGCAATGAAGATGATCTCAGGGGCAAGTTTGCTTGCCGTTACAGCGTTCATGATGGCCGGTTGTAATGGTGGCGAATCCGCATCACCGGCGGCGATTCAAACCGCGCAGGCTCACGTGGTTGAAAGCCGGCAGCAACAGGTTCCCGTGAACGTGCGCTCCACGGGGACTGTACATGCGCGGGAAACAGCGATTCTATCGGCGCAGGTGATGGGCCGCATCCAGCAGGTTCTGGTGAGCGCAGGAGAGAGTGTGCGAGCGGGGCAGACTCTGATAGTGCTCGACGATGCGGTATTGCGTGCCTCATCAGACCAGGCGCAGGCGGCGGTGAGGGCAGCGCAAGGCCAGCAGGCTGCCGCGCAGACCGACGCCAACCTGGCGGCCAGCACGCTGGAACGCTATCGGCAGTTGCAGGCAGAGAAGAGTGTAAGCCCGCAGGAGATGGATGAGGTTGCGCGGCGGGCTGAGGCCGCGGCTGCAAGGCTGGATGCAATGCGCGCGCAAACCGAAGCGGCACGCGATCAGGCGAGCGGAGCGGCAACGATGTTGGGCTATACGCGTCTGCACGCACCCTTCTCCGGCGTCGTCACCGCGCGCATGGCCGATCCGGGGACAATGGCTGCGCCGGGCATGCCTTTGCTTCAGGTCGATCAAGCAGGAGCGTTGCAACTGCAAACCACGGTGGATGAGTCTGCCATCAGCGCGATTCACAAGGGGATGAAGGTGCAGGTGGAGATCGAAGGAGCAAGCGCCGCGACATTTGCCGGCACCATCGCAGAGATCAATGCCGCTGCCGACCCAACGAGCCACAGCTTTCTCGTCAAGATTGATTTGCCTTCTTCGAGCCAGTTGCGCGCCGGGATGTATGCATCTGCAGAGTTTTCCAATGGACTTCGGCAGGCGATTCTCATTCCGCGTTCCTCGGTTGTTTCTCGCGGTTCTCTGGTTTGCGTATACGTTCTCGACTCTCGTGGAATCGCGCAACTCCGGTCCATTACATTGGGCGCGGCGCAAAGCAATCTTGTCGAGGTTCTGTCAGGTATCTCAGCTGGCGAAAAACTTGTTGATGCACCGGCTGACCGCGACCTTGCGGGCAAGCGCATAGAGGTCCAGCCATGAAGCCAGAGCTAGGAATCGCCGGACGCCTGGCGCACTCATTTCTCAACTCCAAGCTGACGCCGCTGTTCATCGCAGCGTCGCTAGCTGTCGGAATCTTTGCGGTGGCGATCATTCCCCGCGAGGAAGAACCGCAGATCCTTGTTCCAATGCTGGACATTGCCACCGCCATGCCGGGCGCGTCTCCGGCAGAGGTTGAGCAGCGCGTCACGCTGCCCATCGAGAACCTGGTGCGCGAAATTCCGGGGGTCGAGTATGTGTACTCCACTTCGATGCCGGGACAAAGCCTGGTGATCGTGCGCTTCCTGGTGGGCACGCAGCAGGAAGATGCACTGATCAAGGTCTACAGCAAACTCTACTCGAATTTCGATCGCATACCGCCGGGTGTATCACAGCCGCTCATCAAAGCTCGCTCCATCGACGATGTTCCCATACTCGCGCTGACTCTGTGGGGCGAGCATTACGACGGCTATCAGCTTCGTGCCCTTGCCACCGAGATGCAACATAACATTGGGCAGATCTCCAATGTCTCTGAGACAACAATCATCGGCGGTCTTCCGCGCACCATGCGCGTAGTACTCAGCACGGAGAAGCTCAGCGCTTATGGTATGTCACCCTTGGCTATTGTCGGCCACTTGCAGGCTGCCAATGCCAGCGTGCAGGCGGGGAGCTTTGCAGAAAACAACCAGGAAGTTCGCGTGGACGCCGGCAGCCTCTTCACCAGCCGTGAGGATTTGGAAGCGGTGGTAGTGGGCGTCGCTCACGGGCGTCCCGTCTATCTGCGCGATGTTGCCGAAAAGATCATCGATGGCGCGGCGGAGCCGGCAAACTATGTGGTCTACGGTACAACAAATGCAGGCGCATCGGCAACGCGCCAGTATCCGGCGGTGACCATCACCGTGGCCAAGCGCAAGGGAACCAATGCCACCGATATCTCAAATGCCGTACTCAAGCGCATACATGAGATGCAGGGCGTCACAATTCCCAACGACGTGACAGTGACCACGACGCGGAATTATGGCGAAACGGCCAAGGATAAGTCGGACGAGCTGCTGGAACACTTATTGCTGGCGACGCTGTCGGTAACACTGCTAGTAGCAATCTTTCTGGGATGGCGCGAGTCAGGCGTGGTGCTGCTGGCCATTCCGGTCACGCTTGCGCTCACCATGTCAGTGTTCTATTTTCTGGGCTACACCATCAATCGCGTAACACTCTTCGCATTGATTTTCAGCATCGGCATTCTTGTGGATGACGCCATCGTTGTGGTTGAAAACATGGTACGTCACTTCCGGCTTCCGGAAAATCACGGCCGGTCGATGAGTGAAGTTGCGGTGGAAGCAGTTGCCGAAGTGGGCAACCCAACCATCCTGGCCACATTCGCCGTAATCGCCGCGGTGCTGCCCATGGCCTTTGTCCGCGGCCTGATGGGTCCATATATGCGGCCAATTCCCGTGGGAGCATCGGCGGCCATGCTCTTCTCGCTGCTGGTTGCCTTTGTGGTTTCGCCCTGGGCCGCCTTGCGCCTGGTTGGCAGGCATCTTGAAGGAGCAAAGATTCTGGAGCCGGAGACCGAGAACTGGCGGACGCGACTCTATCGCCGCATCATGACGCCGCTGATTTACTCCGCGCGTAAACGCATTTGGTTCTTCATTGGCGTAGCCGTGCTGCTTTTGATTTCGGTTGCATTGGTGCCTCTCGGATTGGTGCGCGTGAAGATGCTGCCCTTCGACAATAAGAGCGAGTTGCAAGTAGTTATTAACATGCCTGACGGAACGCCGCTGGAGCAAACCGAGCGAGTGACCCAGGCGTTGGGCGAAGAGCTTGCGCGGCAACCGGAGGTGCTCAACTACCAGACTTATGCCGGAACTTCAGGCCCCTATAATTTCAACGGCCTGGTGCGCCACTATTACATGCGGCGCCAGCCAAACCAAGCCGACATACAAGTAAACCTGCTGCCGGCAAAACAGCGCAGTGTGCAGAGCCATGCGATTGCCAAGCGGCTTCGCCCGTTGCTGGACGCGATTGGCAATCAGTACGGCGCGCGCATCCAGGTCAGTGAGGTTCCACCGGGACCGCCTGTGGTGCAAACCCTGGTGGCCGAGGTTTACGGCCCCGACCTGGATGGGCAAACACGCGTCGCCCAGCAGATCAAATCGATCTTTCAGAACACTCCGGGCGTTGTGGATACAGACTGGTACGTCGAAGACCCACAGCCGAGGCTGGTAATCCGCGTGGATGAGATCAAGGCCGCCGAGAATGGCATCGCGGTCTCTGATGTAACGCATGCCCTGGCGCTCGCCCTGTCTGGCACTGAGGTCGGCCTGATTCACGATCAGGCTATGCGGGAGCCTATGCCGGCGATGGTCGAATTTGACCGTGCGGATCGCTCTTCTGAGCAAGGCCTCCAGAATATTCGCCTGCCCGGATCTGATGGCGCCATGATCTCCCTGCGGGAATTGGTCATTGTCGAACACAAGACCATCGAGCGCAGCATTTATCACAAAAATCTGCGCCGCGTGGTTTATGTGACGGGAGACGTGGCGGGAGCAGAAGAGAGCCCGGTCTACGCCATCCTGAAGATGAACAAGGCTCTCGACCATCTCACGCTTCCGGCTGGATACACGCTGGCCCGATACAACGCGTCGATGCCAGAATCCACAGATCACTACTCGATGAAGTGGGACGGAGAATGGCACATCACCATTGAAGTCTTCCGCGACATGGGGCTGGCATTTGCAGCCGTGCTCATCCTTATTTATGTACTGGTAGTCGGCTGGTTCCGCTCCTTCATTGTGCCGTTGATTATTATGGCCCCGATTCCGCTCACACTGGTGGGCATCATGCCGGCGCACGCGATTCTGGGCGCGTTCTTTACGGCGACTTCGATGATCGGTTTTATTGCAGGAGCCGGCATTATTGTACGCAACTCGATTATTCTGGTGGACTTCATCGAGCTTCGTATTCGCCAGGGAATGCCGTTGGCCGAAGCAGTTATCGACGCCGGTGCAACTCGCTTTCGTCCCATGCTGTTGACAGCGGCCGCTGTGGTCGTCGGCGCCAGTGTGATTCTCACAGACCCCATCTTTCAGGGACTGGCATTGTCGCTGATTGCCGGAGCTGTCGCCTCGACCTTCCTCTCCTGGCCGACGATTCCAGTGCTTTACTATATGGTTCACTCCCGGCACGAATCAGGAAGTGGACCTCAACCCGAAACGGATCTTTTAACCGAAGAAGGAGATTCCTTATGACAGTTGAACGCGGTGTGCGCCTGATCGCAGGCGTGATCATTCTCGTATCGCTCGCACTGGCGTATTGCTTTTCGCAATATTGGTTGTGGCTAACGGTTTTTGTCGGACTCAACCTGTTGCAGTCAGCATTTACGAACTGGTGCCCCGCCATATCGATTCTGCGCGCCTTTGGGTTGAAAAACGGAGACAGCTGTTGCTCTAAGTAATTGGGAAGTGTGGCTTCCATAGAACAAGCAGCTTAAGGCTATACTGGTCGTATTGCTGAGATCGGCAAGCGATGCGACCAGAACTAGCCCACGCCATTGACCTGCTGCGCCGCGACACTCCCGAAGCTGTCGAGGAGGCCCTTGGGCTGCTGCAAAATACGGTTTATTCCTTCAGTATGAAGATTTGCGGCCATCCAGAAGACGCCGAAGACATTATGCAGGAAGTACTCTATCGTTCCCTCAGTCATCTGGCGAAGATTAAGGATCCGCAGGCTCTCGCAGTCTGGCTATACACCGTGACGCGGAATCGTTGCTGGCGGATGCGCCGCAAGCCGGCTCATGCTCCCAGCTACACATTTTCGCTCGACGAATTGATGCCGGACGAGGTCGAGTTGGGGAGATTGCTAAAGGATGCAGGCCGGAGTCCTGAAGGAAACCTGCTTCATGACGAGCAAAATCGCCTGTTGCACCAGGCGGTCCTGCGCATCCCCGCTCAATTGCGGATCGTTCTTGTCCTCCACGACATGGAGGAGATGACCACCGAACAAGCGGCGCAGATTCTCGATCTGCAACCGGGGACGGTCCGGGTTCGGCTGCATCGGGCGCGTCTCTCCGTGCGCAAAGAGATGAGCAGGATTCTGGACGGGACGCTCGAACAGACAGACAACCAAAAACCTGCCAGAAAAAAGGCGCAGATCATACCGCTAAAAAATGCGCGTCGTCCCACTGAGTGTCGCGAACTGTTTTTAAACCTCTCTGAGTATCTGGATGGCCGGGTTGAGCCCCGCACCTGCGACCAGATGCGCGAACATATCGAGGCATGCCCCGCCTGTGTGGCATTTCTTCGCGACTTGCGCGGCGCCATTGATCGCTGCCGCTCCCTCGAGCTTCCGTGTGACCCGACCGTAGCGTCTCGTTTGCGTTCCATCCTCACACAGGAATACCTGCGCATGCTGGGTATCCCAGACACAGAAAAGCTATCAGTTGTACAGTAACGAATCCTCACAGGACTGTCTTTCTTTTAATAAACTCGATAAACCATGATGGAAGTACTGAGGTGGGGTCTTCGTAAAGGTAACCTCCGCCGCCAGAGGCGTTTAAAGAACAGGTAACGGAAAACGCCCCAGTGTCCGGCAACCGCGTGCGCCTGGTGCGCAGACGCTGTTCTAGAGGCTATCGTGGTGAGAAAAAGGGGTCTGGATTTAGATCCAGCTGGGCGCCAGAGAGAGCAAAACAGATCCCCATACTCTGAATCAATTTCCAATCCTATTCCTACCGGGCAGGAACAATAGAGCATCATCTGATCATGGTCGGAGAAGCTGTTCTACGCTTTTGCTGCCGGATGGGATGACCCCAGGCGCAATTTATGGAAGCGTTCGAATCCTATCGTCAGGCATTGCTGGCCTCGAAAGGCAGCTTCGACCACCTGGAAGTGGCCGAGTGCATCAGAATTGTGAGCAAAACATTAAGTGAGGCGATCCAAACTGAGGTTGTTAGACAACGCTTCCCACCTCTGGTGTTTCAACAACTCAAAGGTCTGCACACTGCGAGTAGCTGCTACTTCATCAGTAAAACCAATCGACTTATTGAGGCTTGGCAACATAGTAAGGCTCTCTGGTCAATGCAACTGATGGAGCGCCGCACATCACGTGGACCTCAGGTCGGCTGTTGGCTTCGCAAGCAAAACACCGAGGGCGCAACTTGCCATTCGAGCCAGCTCCCCATCGGCGCGACTGGTGAGAACTATTGGGACCTTAGCTCCCACCACAACTCCTGCTGCCAGCGCTCCGGCCAGGTACTGAAGTTCCTTAAAGAGGATATTTCCTGCCTCCAGATTAGGGACCATCAGGAGATCGGGGTCACCCGCGACCTTCGATTTTATCTTCTTGATCCGTGCGGCATCACTCGAAATGGCATTGTCAAAGGCGAGTGGACCATCGACGATGGCTCCGGTAATTTGACCGCGATCGGCCATTTTGCAAAGGGCGGCGGCGTCAAGCGTAGATGGAATGGCCGGATTAACTGATTCGACCGCTGACAGGATTGCTACCTTGGGGTTTGCGATCTCGAGTGTGAGCATCATGTCGATGGCATTCTGCAGAATGTCGATCTTGGTATCCAGATCCGGCTGGATGTTGACGGCCGCATCGGTAACGAACAACGTCTTGTGATAGGACGGAACATCCAGGGCAAACACATGGCTGATGCGCCGCCCAGTGCGCAATCCTCCCTCGCGTGAGACCACAGCGCCCATGAGTTCGTCCGTGTGCAGGGAGCCTTTCATGAGCATTTGCACCTCGCCCTTACGAGCCATCTCAACGGCTCGCATGGCTGCGCTGCGGCTATTGTCGATGTCAAAAATCTGGATTCCCCCCAAATCAAGTTGCAAGGTTTCTGCAAGGCTCCGGATCATAGTCTCAGAGCCCACAAGAACCGGAACAATTAACCTATCTTTGAAAGCCTGGACAGCTCCTTCGAGAGACACTTCGTCGCAAGGCCAGGCTATCGCGGTCCTGACGGTCGGTTTGGAGGTTGCACGCGCGATCAAGCCGCGGTAGCGACGATAGGGATCTTTCACAATGAGCTGGGGTACGGGTAATGTGGACCAGCGTAGCTTTTTCAGAGGCGCGATGAGCTGTGCAGTACCTGTAAAGATTCGCGTACCACTTCCATTGCAAGCCTCGCAATCGAAAATAATGGTCTTTGTGGCGTCCTCTTTAGCCGTAACTTGCACTTTGACGAGAATACGATCGCCAACATGAATGCGATCATGAAATGATAGGGATACGTTTTTCAGCGTGCATCCTGGTCCTGGGATATTCATGCTGAAAAGGCCGGAGATAAGTGAGGCGCACCACATGTTTGGGCCCGTAGGAGGCACTCCTCCCGCACGCTCAATGAGTTCATCAGATATCAGAACGGAGTGGAATCCGGAAATCGAGGCAAAGGCCATCGCGTCTTCCGAGGTTAACACGTGTTCTGTTCCTGCTGTGTCGCCAACAGCGATTTCGTCGAACGTCTTGCTTTCAATAAATCCCAGATTCATACAATTATCTTCCCCTCTCAAGCGCCGATCACTGTGCAAGTTAAGGTTTATCGTACTTTTTAAGAGTACCGTCCGAAGTGACTGCAATCACTGAAACCCGGCCGTTGCGGCGTCGGAGTTTATCGTCGAACCAGAATGATTTGCTCGACATCATTTTGCATCCCGCAAACACGTTTCACGCCTCCGCCGCGTGGTGTACACTACGCGGAAAGTATATTGCTGAGTGTCGGGCGTCCTCTATGATCAACCTTCACATGAGGAAGCCAGTTATATCCGGTAAACAGGGAGGATGGAATGGGAGGGTTGATACCGTTAGGCGATGCATCCCGGCGTCCTGCGCGCTTGCCTATCGTCACTGGCCTGATTGTTCTCGTGAATGGCTTTGTTTTCCTGATGGAGCTAATGGGTGGCGACGAATTCACGACAGCGTGGTCAGCGATTCCCGCCCAGATTGTTTCAGGCCACCAATGGATTACATTGATCACTTCGATGTTCATGCACGGCAGCTGGATGCACATCATCGGCAACATGATATTTTTATGGGCTTTTGGCCCGGAGATTGAAGACGCGATGGGCCGCTGGAGGTATCTTGTTTTCTACTTTGCCGGCGGGCTGGTGGCGATGATTGCGCAGGTTGCAGCCGATCCCCATTCCGCGGTCCCAATCCTGGGCGCCAGCGGGGCAATCGCCGCGGTCATGGGGGCATTTCTGGTCACATATCCTCGCGACCAGATTCGCTCGCTTCTGTTCATTTTCATTTTTGTTCGCACCACATTCATCCCGGCAGCGCTCCTGATCGGCTTCTGGTTCATCGCCCAGCTCTTCGACGCCGGCTCGGTGACAGTCGAGCAGACCGGTGGTGTCGCGTACCTGGCACACGTCGGAGGATTCATCTTTGGGGCTGTCACCGCACGCTTGCTCGAAGATCCGCATCGAATCGCATGGCGAGGGGATGGAGAATGATACGGATGTCCTAAGGTCTACGGTTCGCTTCCAGCGTATACCTGATATTCATGAGCGCAGCCTGGAGATCGGAAGCCGAGCGGCTCACTGCGACCCTTCGAATAATCCCTCCCCGGAAACCAGCCAGGGACGACTGCTCTGAACCCAAGGTCATGATCAAGTAAAAGCCGGGATGCTTCGGATCATCCTGGCCTCGGACACAGAAAGAGAGGTCCAGCGCTGTGTCAAAGTAATGACTTGAGTATAGTTGCTTTTCAGCGATGGCATAGGCCACATCGTCGGCAGGACCTCCGCGCATCGCTACCAAATGAATCACACGCAATGTTGGCTTCAGTCCGAATTTTACTTTTGCCCAATAGAATCGATCTTCGACATTAGCGGGCTTCGTATTGGGATAAGCAAGCAGGTAGCGGTAGAAATCCGGCAGTTGCTCCGGCAAGGCTTTGGTATAGCTGAGCATGTAGGCGAATTGCTGGGCAACTTCGGCGGGATCGCGCTTATCGTTGTAAACCCCGAGTGCCTGATTGCCTTCGCGTTGATAGGCAAGCATACGATGCAGCGCCTTGCTTTGTATGTATTGGTCGACTCGCTGGCTTACGTTGGGTGCTGACCAATCGATTGACTGTTGGAGCTCTTCCATTGAACTGCCAGGCAACTGAATCATGCAGTCGCCGGGACGACATTTCTGCAAGTCGCGAACGTCGTCGCTGTCCAACGAAAAGCCGTTCAAGTCAATGAGCCGCGGCGGATTTTCGAAGACTCCGAGAGCCAAGTATCCGGAAAGCCTGCGAACACGGTCGAAGTCCAGGACAAATTGCAGGTAACTCTCGGGAGACGCATGAATGTAAACTGCGCCGATTAGAAAAACCTCCTCTGGCGAACGGGGTGGAAGGGTTATGACTACCGGGATTCCACTTCGGATGTCGTCGATTTGATCTTGACTCAACCCGATTTTCTCCCTGAAGAATGTTTGCAAGCGGGGATTCGATTGAGCGGAGCCAGGCGGAACGGCTGTGATAATCGTGATCATCAACAAAAGCGCCGGCATTACTCTTCGGGTCAAGCTGGCTTCCTTTGTACTAGGGCTGCATCGGCAGAATTGCGCATTGCGAGTCCTTTCGAACGATGCTTCGGCGATTCGCATGATGATCCTGCCGCGCCTTTCACATAAAGCGGATTTACCGCCAATATCCTAGGTTATAGCTACCAGAGGTTTTCCACCTCGGGGTGCATTGTTGCGTGTGGCCCTGTGGAGAAGAATCCGCTTGGTAAATTCCACCATCAGGAGATAGATTGCGGTCGCGGCGGCTACAAAAGCAAAATAGCTGAGCGGCAGCGGAGTGAAGCCAAGCATGCTTGCAAGAGGGCTGAACGGCAAGTACATTCCGATGGCCACGACCGCCATACACGTTGCAAACAAGGGAACGCTGGGGCGGCTACGCAGCGGGTTATTCGATGTGCGGATGATGAAGACGACCAGCGTCTGGGTGGCCAGCGATTCGACAAACCAGCCGGTATGAAACTGCGCCTCGGTTGCGCGGAAGAAATGCAGCAGCACATAGAAAGTCAGGAAGTCGAATATGGAGCTGATGGGACCGACGAACAGCATGAAATTGCGGATGACACCAATATCCCAATGCTGGGGCTTGATCAGGTAGGTTTCGTCGACATTGTCCGTTGGAATCGAAACCTGGGCTAGGTCGTAGAGAAAATTGTTCAACAGAATTTGCGTAGGCAGCATGGGGAGGAAGGGCAGAAAGAGCGCAGCCCCGGCCATGCTGAATACGTTGCCGAAATTCGAGCTTGTGCCCATCAGGAGGTACTTCATCACGTTGCCGAAGGCCTTGCGTCCCTCGATGATGCCGTCATGTAGCACACGCAGGCCGGGTTCGATGAGAATGACGTCGGCGGCATCGCGAGCCACATCGGCCGCGCTGGGCACGGAGATACCCACATCTGCCGCGTGCAGCGAAGGCGCATCGTTGATGCCGTCGCCCATGAAACCGACCGCGTGGCCGTTGTGTTTGAGAGCCAGGAGAATTCGGTTCTTCTGCGCGGGAGAGATGCGAGCGAAGACGTGCGACTCCTCGGCGACGTGAGCCAGCGCAGGGTCCGTCATATTCACAAGATCGTCGCCCGTCACAATGTGTCCAACGTCCAGCCCGACCTGCGCGCAAATGTGGGCGGTAACAAGGTCGTTGTCGCCGGAGATGACCTTGACCTCAACTCCATCCTGTTTGAGCGAAGCCAGGACATGAGCAGCGTCCGGCAAGGGCGGATCAGAGAAGGTCAGGAAGCCCGCTAGAATCAGGTTGCG
The DNA here is from genome assembly GCA_050013195.1 of Occallatibacter sp. Classification (GTDB taxonomy): domain Bacteria; phylum Acidobacteriota; class Terriglobia; order Terriglobales; family Acidobacteriaceae; genus Telmatobacter. Next base: position 3,273 of record JBEKFS010000001.1, on the reverse strand, counting down.
CTCGTCCTGAACCGAATAGTCCGCGCGCGTGGGGACATCGACGTAAGCCACGGCCAGCGACCGGTATCCCTGGCCGTTCAGATCGTTGCTGGCCTGACGAATGCGCTTGACTGCATCCTCGCCAATGGGTTCGACCTTGCCATCGATCTCGTAACGGGAGAGGAGCGAGATAATTCCCTCCGGAGCGCCCTTGGCAATGAGGGTCCGCTGGGAGTTTCGCTCCACCACAATCGAGAGCCGCTTGCGCTCGAAGTCGAAGGGAATCTCGTCGCACTTGGTATAGCCCTCGGTGTTTTGCGAACTCTGATGAACGATGACCTCGTCAAGCGGGCTGCGAATGCCGGTCTCGAATTTGCTGTTGAGAAACCCCAGTTCCAGCGCGCGGCCGGATGGCTTGCCAAAGGCATCGAGAGAGCGATCGAAGGACATGGTCCCCGCGGTGAGCGTTCCCGTCTTATCGCTGCAAAGCACATCCAGGCTGCCGAGATTCTGAATGGAGGAGAGATGCTTGACGATGACCTTTTTGCGCGCCATGGCGACGGCGCCCTTGGAGAGCGTCACCGCCGTAATCATAGGCAGGAATTCCGGGGTCAGGCCTACGGCCAGCGCCACGGCAAACAGCAGAGATTGAAATGGGTCGCGATGGCGTATGATTCCAACGGCAATCAGAAAGAGCACGAGAAAAAAGACCGTTGCCGCGAGCAGGCGGCTGAATTCCCGCAATCCGCGATCGAAGGATGTCGCTTCCGGGCGTGCTGCGAGGCGGGCCGCGATGTCGCCAAAAGCGGTTCGAGGACCCGTCGCGACGACCTCCGCGGTTGCCGTTCCACTCACCACCGATGTGCCCAGAAAAACCATGTTCGGCGCATCCGCTTTGGTCGAGGCCGGCTCCGCGGTTGCTGCCTTCGCGGTAGGAAGCGACTCGCCCGTCAACGCCGCCTGCTGCACATAGAGATCGCGCGCAACCAGTAGGCGCGCGTCCGCGGGGACCAAATCCCCGGCGGAGAGCCGGATCACATCTCCGGGCACCACATCGCGCCGCCGGAGTTCTTTCCACGCGCCATCGCGCTGGACGGTTGCCGTCGGGGCTACCTGATCGTGCAGCCGTTCGATGGCTTGCTGGGAGCGATAGGTCTGGCTGAAGTCCATCGCCGCGCTCAGCAGAACAATGGCGCCAATGATGCCCGCATCGACCTTATCGCCCAGAAATGCCGAAGCTCCCGCGGCAATAAGCAGAATCAGCGTCAGCGGATTCATGACTATGTGCAGGAGATCGGCAATAGGGTTGTAGTGTGTTGTCGCAGCAGGCTCATTTGGCCCAAACTGGCTTAATCGCGCCTGAGCTTCCTGTGCTGTCAAGCCGACAGTCGCTCCAGGGATTTCACCGGCATTGGGCAGCATGGATGGGTTCCCCCTTGGGTATTATTCCGAAAGCCTCATTTAGCGAAGATTGTAACCCATGCGCCAGCTTGCGTCGGGCGCGAAAAATTCGCGAAGCGGCATTGCGGGCATATTTAGTCTGCCTCAAGATGCACGAAGTCATTCTCCCATTCAGTCAGCTCCGGACTTAGAGGAAACCGATAGAGGGTCAGGGGGCCAATGACGGGACGAAAATCGGCCGTCTCCCTGCATGAAATGGCCCCTGATGCTTAACTCCGCGCATTTCAGGTCACAGCTTGCGAAGATTCAGCGCCAGCGCGACCCATGCCCAGCCGGCGAAGATGAGATCGATCCCGATGAACAGGCCGATCGCCCAAAGTCCGGAAAGGGGCCATTGAGCCAGCAGAAGTATCCCCATCAGGGACGAGATCACGCCGCTGAAAGCTTGCCAGCCCCAGCCCGGCAGATGAGTAAAAATTGAAGCGATGAACTGGTACAGCCCGCCGATGAGGAAGAACATCGACATAACGAGCGTCGCGACTTCTGCGCTGATTAACGGCCTGATCACCAGCAGGCATCCAATAACGAAAAAGAGGATAGATGCCAGCAGGTGCAGGAAGAAGCCTGCCCAGTGTCCCACCATGAATGCGTTGACAAACTCGACGGCTCCGGCGAATACGAGCATCCATCCGAAAAACATCATCGAAGTTATCGTGGCTGCGAAAGACCGGGCAACTGCAACTATTCCAAGCACAGCCAGCACGATTCCAAATGCAAGGAGCCATCCCCAGTTATGAATCATCTCCTGGGTGGCTTGAACGACAGTTAGTGAGTCCAACATTGAATTTTCTCCTTTTTTTGAATTCCAGATTGATTTTTCACAATCTGCCAGCACTGATGCTTTAGCTCAGCGCCTCTAGTGTTCTGCGGGCCGCCAGCGAATACATCAGCAGGGTGAAACCGCTTATGATGAGATTGATGCCAAGGATCGTTCCAATGGCCCACGCTGAACTGGACGGCCAGGGCAGCAATATTAGGCCAGCTAGCAGGAGCGTGACAATGGCGTCAAAAAGAATCCATCCCGAACCCTTATAGGCGTGGAGCTGGATAAACCGGGCAATCTCCAATGCGGCCTCAGTGAAAAAAATCGCCGCCAATACAATGGTGAGAGACTCTAGAGCGATTTTCGTGTGGAATGCAAGCCAGCCGCCGCCCGCGATGTAGACAATCCCTATCAGCATTCGCCAGAAGAATGCTCTTGCATTCCGGCCAGCAAATGCAGATGCCAGGCATGCGATGCCGCTCAGGACAATGAGCCACGCGACCAATGCGGAGATGACAATGCCTGTTGCGAATGGAAGAATGATCGCCAGGAACCCCAGGATAATCATGACTACTGACCATCCGATGGATATCCCTGTTACTTCTTTGAATACGCCTGATGTGGTGTGTTCCATGATGATTCTCCTTTTGCTGCTTTGTGAGATGTGAGATGCATGAGGCTTCTGCTCTTTACGGAGACATAGATTAGACAGCCTCGGTTTTTCAGCCTACTGTGGGGCGAGGGATTTTCTCGGTTCGCACGATTTACGAACATGTCCTCGCCCACTTCTGACAACACAGCAGGCGTAATTCCGCTCTGACAATGAACACTGCGAGCGTCTTCGTGTTTCAGCGCGCCTTCGCCTTCGCTTCGATTTCCTTGACGGACTTCTCGAAGTCGGCGATCAGCACCATGAGATCGTTCTTCACGAGTTCCCAACGATCTTCACCCGACTTCTTCAATTCCTGCAGTTTCCGATGGAGTACTTCCTTCCGGGGCAACAGGTCGGTTATTGCTTTGATCTCGGCGCTGGCCTTTGCGACCTCAGCCCGGGCCTTCAATGTGGCAAG